>JADGED010000065.1 GCA_016744555.1 Desulfuromonadaceae bacterium | reverse complement strand
GTATAAAAATGTTATATTATGGAATGCTCGAATGCATGTTTTAGAAGTGGTTGTTTTGGATTATAGAGAATGCTAACGAAGTATAGACGTGTCTACAGTTAAGATGAAAGGAGGTGTAGTGATTTGAACCTAATATTGGCTAAAGTTATTGGGTTGTTTTATTAAAAAAATGTAAAAGGAATCATTTACGCTTTATAAAAAAATAGGCCGAAATCAATGATGATTTCGGCCTGATACAATTCTTTGGTGCCGAAGGCGAGAATCGAACTCGCACGACGATTAAGTCACACGCCCCTCAAGCGTGCGTGTCTACCAGTTCCACCACTTCGGCAAATTGGATTGTCTTTATACTTAATTCTTTATTTAAATGTCAAATAGTTTTATCAGTTTTGTGCTGGTTTTTGTTCTGCGGTCGGTGACTCTACTGGTGCTTCAACTGCACTTGGCATCACTGTTTGTGAGCTTGGTGAGTTATAGAAATAAGCTAAGAAAAGGCTGGTTAGCATAAAAATTACTGCCGCAGCAACGGTAACTTTGCTCATAAAATTGCCACCGGTAGAGCCAAACATAGCCTGACTACCACCTGCGCCAAAGGATGCCCCAGCCTGAGCACCTTTGCCCATTTGTAATAAGACGATGATGATTAAGGCTATTGAGACAATAACGTGAATTCCGATTAAGATTGATGTCATTCAATTTACTCCCATTGTAATTATCAGAAACGCAAAAAACTAACATTACTAGTACCGGTTTGCAAAGTATTTTTTTCTCCTTTTAATTATTTTTGAATTAGGCGATGATGATTAACTTTTTCATAATGTACATGTGTTTGCCTTGTTTCAAAATATATATAAACCAGTTTGACAGACATCTTTTTATCGAGGACTTATTAAATGAGTAGCGCAATTGACAGTAATCATGACGGTGAATGTTTTTTACGGATAATTAACGGCATAGCAGATGCTGTATTTGTGTCCGAGTGTCGTGATGATGGTGAACCTGGTCGTTATACCGAGGTCAATGAGGCAGCTTGTGAAATGTTGAATTACTCCCGTGAAGAGTTTTTTCAACTTAGTCCGAATGATGTCAATCGGATGGCGATGGATGATCGCAATACTTTTCAAAGTATTTTGAGCGATGTTGATAAATGCGGCAAGATTTTATTTAAAACTGAGTTGCTAAGTCGCGATAAACGTTGGATTCCAGTTGAAATTAGTAGTCAAGCGTTTGATATGGGGTGGGGAAAGGTCTATTTCTCCGTTGCACGAAATATTGATTTACGTGAAAAGTATGAAGCGTCCATTAAGACTTTGGTGCGAAGTACAGTTGGATTGACCGGTCAGGAGTGTTTGGATGAAATTGTAAAAAATCTTTGCGATTGGCTTAATATGGAAGGCGCTTGCGTCGGTATTGTTAGGGGGGAAGATATTGAGATAAGGGCAAGTTTTGTTGATGGTAAACATCAATCCCCTTTTTATTTGCCAGCAAAAGATTCGCCGTTTGAGCGTGTGTTGTCTGGTCATTTTTGTCAAAGTGATGGTGAGTCTAGTCTGCCGTTTAGTGCCGGAAATTTTTTACCAAGTGGCGATGTTAATGGTTTTATCGCAGGGCCAATGATTGGTCCATGGGGAGAGGTTATCGGGTTTGTTTGTGCTTACTCTCGTGCCCATATAGAGCCGGAACCGTATATTGTTGATATGCTGTCTGTTATTGCTTCACGTGCAGCTTCCGAATGTGAACGTATGCATTTCGTTCGTGAATTGTCTCGCAGCGAAGAGCGCTTTAGAACAATTTTTAACTCAACAGCAGAGGCCATTGTTGGTGTTGATATGGCTGGCAAGGTTAGCTTTTGTAATCCCTCAGCAATAAAAATTCTAGGGTATGAAAAAGAATCTGATTTGGTTGGTAACTGTTTTTATCATTTAATCTGTACCGACCAGGAAGATCATGGCTTTAAGAGTTGTACCGAATGCCCTTTTATAGCCGCAATTTTGAGCGGAGAAAAAATTACTAGTGAAGATAGGTTCGCCCATCACGATGGGCATGAGGTTCCGGTTGAGTACTGGGGCCATCCGATGAATAGTGATAATAAGCTTATCGGTGGCGTTGTTACTTTTATAGATATATCTCGACGTAAGACTTTAGAGAAGCAATTACAGCATTCGCAAAGAATGGAAGCTATTGGAACCTTAACTGGTGGTATTGCCCATGATTTTAATAATATTTTAACTGTTATCTCTGGTTATGTCGGTTTGTTGCAGTCGCAATTGGCTGACGATGCAAAGTTACTTTCCCGAATTATGAAAATTGGCGAAGCTGCAGAGCGTGGCTCAAAATTGACTAATGGTCTCCTGGCATATAGTCGTAAAAAATCAGAGCCATCGACTCCGCTGGATTTGAATCAGTTGACAATGAAAGTTCAGGATTTTATTGATCAAATCATTGGTGAGAGTATTCAGAAAAAATTAACTTTGTCGCAGCAACCGCTGGTAGTTTTAGCTGATTCTTCGCAGTTAGAACAAGTTCTAGTGAATCTTGCTACTAACGCTCGTGATGCAATGCGTTCAGGTGGAACGTTGACAATAGCTCTTGAACAAGCAGAAGTAGATCGTAACTTTTGCCAAGGATATGGGTATGGCGAACCAGGAAAATATGCATTAATTACTGTGGCTGATAGTGGTATTGGTATACCAAAGGATATTCAGCAAAAGATATTTGATCCATTCTTTACTACAAAAGATACTGGCAAGGGGACTGGGTTAGGCTTGGCAATGGTGTGGGGTATTATTAAACAGCATAAAGGCTATGTTGTAGTTGATAGCTCACCAGGTGAAGGCTCTAGGTTTAAAATTTATCTGCCTTTAACCGAACAGTCTGTGTATCGTTCAGTTGAAGAGGTAAGTACTAAGTTGCCTGGTGGTAATGAGACGATATTATTGGTCGAAGATGATCCGTTGGTGCGTGAATCTACCCATAGTATTTTAACTACTGTCGGTTACGAAGTTGTTACTAGTGATTGTGCTGATTCTGCATTAAAGGTCCTTGATCAACAGGGGAGTGAATTCTCACTTATCCTTTCTGATGTAGTTATGCCTGGCCTAAAAGGACCGGATTTTTACCATGAAATAAGAAAAATAACTTCAGTGCCAGTGGTCTTTATTAGTGGTTACACTTTTGATTATTTACGTGATCAAGGGCTGGTTAAAGAAGGTTTTGAGTTGTTGAATAAGCCGATTCAGCCGATGAAGTTATTAACAGAACTACGTCGCATACTTGATGCTAAAAATATAAGTGTTTTGTCTTGTTAAATAAATTTATTTTCTGAGCATAATCCCATCTATGTTGTTTTCCTAAATTCATCCCTTTTTGCTAGCACTCCAATGTAATGTTGGTGTGCTAGCAGAACACAAATTTATTTTGATGCTTGTCGTTACCATTTCGTGTCGCAAATATCCCATATAGTATTGACAGCTGCAGTGATGGATGGTAGAACGCTATTTTATAACTGAATGGAGAGGATCGTGATGGTAAAGAAATTAATCGGCCGTAAGCTTAAGGCTTCACGTTTGAAGAGAGATAAGACAATTCAGGAACTAGCTGAAATGTCACAAGTTTCTTCAAATATGATTTCGAGAATAGAACGTGGCTTGACTATTCCTTCAGTTGAAATATTAATGAAGTTAGCGGGAGCATTAGGGTTAAGCCTTAGCTATTTCGTTGAAGAAGCAGAAAAAGGGAATACCATAGTTTTTACAAAGGCAAATCAGGGGGAGCCAGTCTTTTTCTTTGAAGACAAACATAAGATCTCGAGTTTGACCCAAGGGCTACGAGATCCAGGTTTTTCTGTATTTGTCGATGTCCTTGAAGCCCATTGTGATAGTGGTGAAGGTGGTATGGTTCATACTGGTGAAGAGTTTGCAATGGTGCTAGATGGGAACCTAAAGTTTGTTATTGATGGTGTTGACTACCACCTTGAGCAAGGAGATTCCATTAGTTTTAAAGCTGCATTGCCTCATAGCTGGCAAAATATTAACGAAGGACAAACCAAGGTTCTTTGGGTTGTTTCTCCGCCACCAAATGTTTAATTGATAATTATTTTTGGCGAAATTTCGTTTGTGGTAGAAAGGGGTAGTTCATAATGCAGGTCAAAAAGATAGTCGGTAAAAAACTTAAAGAAATTAGGCTTAAGCAAGATTTAACCATTCAGATTTTGGCAGAAAAATCACAAGTCTCTTCTAATATGATCTCCCGAATAGAGCGTGGACTCACGATCCCTTCCGTTGAAATTCTTATGCGTCTTGCATCTGTCTTTGATAAAAGTATCAACTATTTTGTTGAAGATGTATCAACCTCGCATGAAATTGTACATACTCGTCCTGGTAACCGCGATAAAACCGTTTATGATGATGAGTTTAATATGCACACTGAATCATTTACATCCGGCTTACGTGACCCGCAATTTATGTCTTTTTATTGTACCGTGAAAAAAGGGGGGAAGAGTGGTGAGTCTAATATGTATCATCCCGGTGATGAATTGATTTATCTGCTTGAAGGGCGGTTGCGAATGACCATAGTTGATGATGTCTATACACTTGAAGAAGGTGACAGCCTCTGTTTTAAATCTCACTTGCCACATCACTGGGAAAACCTTGGTACCGATGACGCTAAGGTTATTTGGACATTGTCGCCTTTTACAATAATTTAGGGTGTTATTGTTTTTGAATGGCTCAACTGTTTGAAATTAATGCGACTCTCCTTGACATACTTTGTTTGTATTGTATAATCCAAACATTATAATTTCGTGGAATTAAATATTAATTAATGGATCCTGTTAGGGGGCACCATGAATAAGTCTGAGTTGGTTGAAAGGTTGTCACTAGAAAATAATCTTACCTATAAAAAATCGGAACAGATTGTAAACCTGATTTTTGATACTATGTCGCAGGCCCTGATTGACGAAGATCGAATCGAAATAAGGGGTTTTGGCAGTTTTTTGGTTAAGGATTATAAGGCTTACATGGGACGTAATCCTAAAACGGGTGAAATTATTGAGGTAGCAGAAAAAAAATTACCTTTCTTTAAAGTAGGAAAAGAATTACGGGAACGTGTAGATAGCTGATTCCTATGATTTTTAGATATATAAAATAAACCCGTCCATTGTCTTATGGACGGGTTTTTTTGCGAGTAGGTTATTAAAATGTTGCATGCTTTTAAAGGGATGACTCCTAAGTTGGATGATTCAGTTTTTAGTGTAGACTCAGCTGATATTATTGGTGATGTTGAGATTGGTTCTGATTCAAGTGTTTGGTTTCAAGTAGTTATACGTGGCGATGTTAATCACATCCGTATCGGTGCTAGGACTAATGTTCAAGACGGCACCGTTATCCATGTAACGAATAAAACTAATCCTACTATTATTGGTGATGATGTAACTATTGGCCATAACGCAACCCTGCATGGCTGTACTATAGGAAATCGTTGTTTGATTGGTATGGGAGCGGTAATTCTCGATGGTGCTAAAATTGCTGATGATGTCATGGTTGCGGCAGGTGCTTTGGTCGTGCCAGGAACAGTTATCCCTTCTGGTACTTTATATGTAGGGTCACCGGCAGCATATAAGCGCCATTTAAGTGCTGATGAGATTGCTGGTTTAAAACAGTCGGCTACTAATTATTTAAATTATGTGTCTTGTTATCAATAGATAACCGATTTCGATCAGATAAAATGGAGTAAAATGTGAGTCAGGTAAAATTATCCGACCTGGTAAATAATCCAGTTTTTAAAGGGATGGCAGCAAAAGAGGTGCAGTATATTATTTCTCTTTTTAGCCAAGTTAAAGCTACAGAGGGGAAGACTGTTTTTGTCGAAAATATGCCCGGTGAATCTCTTTATCTGGTACAGCAAGGCGCGGTACAAATTTCTCAATTATTGGCCGAAATTGATGAGCAAAATATGTCAGTTGTTGGTGTTGGTGATATTTTTGGTGAGTTAGCAGTAATTGACGGCGGAGATCGCTATGCCACAGCTAGGGTGATTAAAAATGCCGTTTTGTTTGTTTTGAAGCGGAAAGATTATAATCAGTTACTGATTGATAATCCTCGTCTGGGGTTACAGTTAACTTTAAATATCGTCAGAATTTTTACTGCTAAAATGCGTAGTGCTAAAAAAGAGTATAGAACTATGCTTGTTGCTAGTTTAAATCGCAATGGTTAGTATGTTTAATTTGATACGCCTTTATTGTTGAATTTATTATGGATTTTTATCGTTTTTATCGCATTTTTAAAAATAAAAAGTCGGCTGCGTTGATGCCGACTTTTTTTGTGACTTTTTTATTGTTAAATCTTTGTTAGCGTTATAGTATCCGCCCGTAAATTTGGCTAGATTTTTACTTTTCTGTTTATTTTTTTAAGTGGGAGGTGTCATGTCTGCATTATTAAATCAACAATTGTTCTTTGGATTGTTGGGTGGACTGGGAATGTTTCTGTTTGGCATGAAAATCATGTCGGAAGGTTTGCAGAAAATTGCCGGCGATAAAATGCGGAAAATTTTGGCAGTGTTAACCAATAATCGAGTTATTGGTGCTCTTGTCGGGATTGCAGTTACAGCTATTATTCAGTCATCCAGTGCAACAACGGTAATGGTAGTTGGTTTTGTTAATGCTGGATTATTAACGTTGGTACAATCGATTGGTGTTGTCCTTGGTGCCAATGTGGGTACGACAATAACGGCACAATTGATAGCATTTAAAATTACCAAATTTGCCCTCCCTGCCATCGGCTTAGGTGCGGGACTTGCCCTTTTTAGTAAAAACAAAAAATATGTATATATCGGCGAAATAGTACTTGGATTTGGTTTGCTGTTTTTTGGTTTAGCGACTATGAAGCACGCGTTTAACCCGTTAAAAAGTAGCGAAGAGTTCCGTCAGATATTCTTGTTGGTTGGTGATTATAAGCTTCTTGGAGTAATGATTGGAGCTTTGCTGACAGTTATAGTTCAAAGTAGTAGTGCTACGATTGGTATTACCTTAGCCTTAGCAAGTTCTGGCTTAGTTTCATTTGAAGCCAGTGTTGCCTTGATCTTAGGTGAAAATATCGGTACTACAATTACTGCTAATCTTGCCGCTATTGGAACTAATCTTGCGGCGAAAAGAACTGCATTTTCTCACTTTCTATTTAATGCTCTTGGCGTCTTGTATATGTTGATACTGATGCCGGTATTTATGAAATTTATATCTTCTATTACCCCAGGTGATGCCGACTTTGTAATTAAAACCCAGGCTGAGGCGGCAAGTTATGGCTGGGAAATTGGTGATAAGCCTTTTATTGCTCGTCATATCGCTAACACTCATACTTTGTTTAATATTATCAACACGATAATATTTCTCCCTTTTATTGGCTATTTGGCTAAATTATCAACGTTAATCATCCGTGGTGAAGATGAATTGGATGATATGCAGATGAAGTTTATTGATGATCGTGTTTTGAATACGCCACCAGTTGCTATCGGTCAAGCTCGTCGTGAAACTCGTCGTATGGCGCAAATTGCTTTAGAAATGCTTGAAGAGACAAACCTGTTTCTTGAAGATGGCAATATGAAACGGATACGAACTCTGGAGAAAAAAGAAGAGATGGTTGATATTCTTCAGCGTGACATTTTGAACTTTTTGGTTAAATTATCACAAAAATCAATTTCAACCGAAACATCAGAGTCTATTGGTTCTATTATGAATATGGCGAATGACCTTGAACGTATTGGTGACCATTGTGAAAATATTTGGCGCCTAGGTATTCGCCGTAATGACGGTAAAATTAAGTTCTCAACTCTCGGGGAGACTGAAATTTATACTATTGGTGAAAAAACCAAAGAATTTCTGGCTTATGTTATGACCGCCCTTGAGAATGAAGATAAAACCATTGGTGTTAAAGCAATGGAGCTTGAAGATGAAATTGATGCTATGGAGCAGACCTTGCGGACTAATCATATCGCTCGATTAAATACAGGTGAATGTGCTGTTCAGTCGGGACTTATCTTTATCGATATCCTCCATAGTTACGAAAAAATTGGTGATCACACCTATAATGTTTCCGAGGCTGTTATCGGGGCAAAGTAAATGTTCGCTACAATTGATGTTGGCAGTAATACTATTAGAATGTTGATAGGTGAATGCTGTGCTGGGTCGATTGTACCTCTTAGCTATCATCGTAGCATAGCCAGACTTGCTGGAGATTTTTCGGCTAAGTCTGGCTTGTCTGAAGCTGCTATGTTACGTGCTATTTCTACCCTTGAATCATTTAAATCTATCCTTGAGCAAAAAAACATATCAATTAAGAAGATAGTTGGTACTGCCGCATTACGCAATGCAACAAATGCCAAGGTGTTTTTAGATCGTGTTGTTTCAGCAACAGGTTTTGAGATTGAAGTAATAACGGGGCAAAAAGAGGCATTGCTTACAACTGCAGGTGTATTGTCGGTTATTGAAAAAGTAAGTGAAGCATTTATTGTTATTGATATTGGTGGGGGTAGTACCGAAGTAACTTGCAGTATTGCCGGGGAAATATGCTTTCACGAAAGTTACAACTTGGGTGTTGTCCGTTTATGTGAAGAGTGCAGTTCTGCTGCTGAGCGGCAAGGGCAAATAGATGTCATAGTTGATGACTTTATTAACAGTCTAGATAGTCTTGGCCTTAGCAATATTAAATTTCAATTCATTGGTACTGCGGGGACTATAACAACACTTGCTGCTATGGACCTTGGTCTTGAATGTTATGATGCCAATAAAGTAAATAATCATCAAATATCAGTGCTTTATTTGCAAAACCTTAAGTTGAAACTTGAAGTTATGTCGGTGGATCAAAGGGAGCAATTAGCTGGTATGGAGACTGGTCGTGGTAACTTAATTATTCCTGGAATTCAGATAGTATTGTCCTTTTTACAGCAACTCAATCTTGAACATTTTAAAGTTGCAGATGCAGGCCTACTTGAAGGGACTTTTTTACAAATGTGTTATGGTGAAATTACCTCTCTAAATATAAATTAAAGAATACGCTAAATTTAATGCGAAAAAGTAAATAACTTCTCGTCGCTCAGATTGACAGAAGCATTCAGTTCTCCTATTATCCTGCAGTTCTAGTTTTAAATTTATTATCTCTTACAAGGGTTGTTATGAAAAAAACATTACTTTCCGGCAATGAAGCAATTGCTCGTGGTGCGTACGAAGCTGGTGCGTTGGTTGCCTGTGCTTATCCTGGAACTCCTAGTACAGAAATTCTTGAAAATATTATTCAATATGAAGAGATCGATTCATCATGGGCTCCAAATGAAAAAGTAGCGCTTGAGGTAGGTATCGGTGCAAGTTTTGGTGGTGCTAGAGTCCTAGTAACGATGAAGCATGTTGGCGTAAATGTCGCAGCCGATCCACTTTTTACCTTATCCTATACTGGTGTAAATGGTGGTCTTGTTTTGGTTGTTGCGGATGATCCAGAGTTACATTCATCGCAGAATGAACAAGATAGTCGCAATTATGCTAAATTTTCCAAAGTACCTATGTTTGAGCCTGCGGATAGTCATGAAGCGCTTGAATATACAAAACTTGCCTTTGAACTTAGTGAGCAGTTTGATACTCCCGTTTTCTTACGTTCTACCACGCGAATATCTCACTCGAAGTCGGTTGTCGAATTAACTGAACGTTCTACTGATATACAACAACCCAAATTGGAACGAAACCCCGCTAAATATGTAATGTTGCCAGGTAATGCGAGAAAACTTCATTATGTTGTTGAACAGCGGACCCTTGACCTTGAGGAATGGAGCTGTAAGCAGCCATTTAATCGGATTGAAAAAGGGGCAGGGGAAGTTGGTGTAATTACTTCCGGAGTTTCATATCAATATGTAAAAGAGACATTACCTGATGCAGATGTTTTGAAAATTGGTATGGTTTGGCCACTACCCAAGCAGTTGATCCGTGATTTTGCGAGCAAGTACGAGACCCTGTATGTTATCGAGGAGCTTGATCCATTTATTGAAGAACAAGTTCGGGCGATGGGGATCGATGTTATTGGTAAAGATAAGCTTTCAATTTGTGGTGAACTTACCCCTGGGCGTGTTAAGCAACAACTGTTTGACCAAGAAATACCTACCGAAGATGTTTCTGCTGAACTACCTCAGCGTCCGCCAAGTATGTGCCCTGGTTGCCCACACCGTGGTGTGTTCTATGAGTTGAAAAAAGCTAAGGCTTATGTGACCGGTGATATCGGTTGCTACACCCTTGGATTTATGCCACCACTTTCGGCCATGGATACCTGTATTTGTATGGGCGCAAGTGTCGGAATGGCAACCGGAATAAGTAAGGTACTCTCTGCCGAAGAACAGCGTAAAGTGGTAGGGGTAATCGGAGATTCGACCTTCTTACATACCGGTGTCAATGGTCTTATGGACATGGTTTACAATAAGTCTACTGCGACATTGATCATCCTAGATAACCGCATTACTGCAATGACCGGACGGCAGGAGAACCCCACCTCTGGTTATCAACTTAATAAAAAAGAGGCTCCAAGAGTTGATATGGAGCAATTGTGCCGTGCTGTAGGTGTAGAGCATGTAACTATTCTTGATCCATATGACTTAGCGAAAACCAAAGAAGTTATTCGTACCGAAATGGCTCGTGAAGAGGTGTCGGTAATTATAACAACCAGACCATGTATGTTAGTGCCACGTGATAATGAAATTCCACGGCCACCACTGTTTGTCGATAACGATAAATGTACTGGTTGTCGTGCTTGTTTGCAGATTGGTTGCCCAGCTATTACTTGGGATCCAAAGTTGAAAAAATCCGTTGTTGACAAGATTATTTGTACTGGTTGTGACGTCTGTAAGCAAACTTGTAAATTTGATGCATTTCAAGAGTGTGGTGATAAATAATGAGCGAAGTAAAAAATATATTGTTAGCAGGAGTTGGTGGCCAAGGAATTTTGCTTGCCAGTGAAGTTATTTCCGAGGTGATGCTTATGGCCGGGCTAGACGTGAAAAAGAACGAAATTCACGGTATGTCGCAGCGTGGTGGTAGTGTCGTTTCCCATGTTCGTTATGGAGAAAAAGTCTATTCATCAATTATTCCCGAAGGCGAAGTTGATATATTGTTTAGTTTTGAGTTGTTGGAGACCTGCCGCTATTTACCATTGCTACGTAAAGATGGACAGGTTGTTGTCAATAACTGGAAGATTTCTCCTCCAGGAGTTGCTCGTGGTGCGCAGGAATATCCAGAAAATTTGGTTGAAAATATTCAGCAGCAATTCCCATCTTCTAAGATCGTAGATGGTTTGAATTTGGCTCTTGCTGCCGGTAATCCCAAAACTGTCAATACGGTTTTAATAGGTGCTTTATCAAATATTTTATCTTTTGACCGTGCCCTCTGGGTAACGGCCATGGAGAAGATGATTCCGCAACGTCTGTTAGATGTAAATATGAAGGCGTTTGAATTGGGTCGCGGGGAGGCATAAGCTTATGATTTGGAATGACGATTTTGAAACTTTGCCACGTGAGGCGTTAGAGTCGCTGCAACTTAAACGACTTAAGCAAACTCTTGAAAGGGTTTATGCTACAGTTCCATTTTATCGTAATTCATTTGATCAAGCTGGAATTAAGCCTGCCGATATAAAATCACTTGCCGATTTGCAACGCTTACCGTTCACTTTGAAGCAAGATATGCGTGATAACTATCCATATGGATTGTTTGCTGTCCCTTTAGAGCAAATTGTACGTATACATGCATCTTCTGGTACCACTGGTAAACCTACGGTAGTCGGTTATAGTCGACGCGATATAGAAACCTGGACTGAACTGATGGCACGTTCATTTGTTGCTGCTGGTA
>JADGED010000064.1:1360-11880 GCA_016744555.1 Desulfuromonadaceae bacterium | reverse complement strand
TACCTATGTCACCAAGACCTAGAAAACCAAGAAAATGCTGTCCCAGTCGCCGTCCAACTGATCATCTGTTTAAACCAGCTGGGACGCCGATGTCTGATCTGGTTACCGTTGAGCTAGAAGCTGATGAACTAGAAGCTATTTCATTATGTGACAGTAATGGTATGACGCAGACCGAAGCGGGTGATTTAATGGGGATTGCGCGGGGGACGGTGCAGCGCTTAGTGGCTCAAGGTCGAAAAAAAGTTATCGATGCTTTATTGTCTGGGCATGCCATATCGATAAAGCCACACGAATAGTTGCTAGTGCCATTACCGTTGTGCCGTTGTTGCCTGCAGGGGGATGGATTGCAATGAATGGGCGGCTGTTTGATCCATATATGGTGGAGAAAAATATTAAATTAAAATGTTTATATGCAATTTAGTTAAGCAGTAACTCGCTTGTTGGTTGACGATTACATATAAGAATATTGCTTCCGGCCTCTTTTTTTGCCGCTTTTTTCATCTCGGTACAAATGTCAATTACCTCGAACGCTGTTGTTAGTTTGCGTTGTGCCAGATCAACCCCCCCCATACTTAGGCTTATTAGTGGTATTTGACTTTTTTCGCCATTACGATTGGTGGAAATTACGTAGCCACGCTCGCTATCTTCAGGATTGTAAAATTCGAGTATTCCAGTATTGATTCTAGATATTATTTCGCTAGTAACAGCATGGCATTTGGCCGTGGGAACAATAATTACGTAATCATCTCCCCCAATATGCCCTAAAAATGCATCTCCACATGCGGCTACTTGGAGGGCAGTACGGATAACGTTGGCGGTAAAAATTATGACATTATCGCCGTTAGCAAACCCGTAGGTATCGTTGTAGGTCTTGAAATTGTCCAGATCGGCGTATATCACACAAACTTCATCAGCATTATTAACGGCGTCCTGAAGCGCATTGATGATGCTGGTGTTACCGGGTAAGCCGGTGTTGGGGTTGGCATCTAGTGCTAGCTGGTTAAGGCGCTTTAGCTCTGCAACGGCATTACTTAAACGTAGTTGGGTTTTAATTCTGGCAAGGACGATAGGTGCGTTGTAAGGTTTGGCAATGTAGTCGGCAGCACCAACGTTAAAGCCCTGCTCTTCGTCGCTGACAGAGTTTTGGGCAGTAATAAATATTACCGGTATGGCAGCGGTGCCGGGGTCGGCTTTTAAACGACGGCAAATTTCGAAACCATCTAAATCGGGGAATTTTGTGTCGAGTAAAATCATATCCACGCCAGTTTTTTTCAAGCGTTTAAAGATTTCAGCCCCATCTTTTGCTGTGATTACATGGTAGCTATCTTTTAACGTACCAATTAATGTAGCTAAATTGAGGAGCTTGGTGTCAGCGATAAGGATACGTTTTTTGTCTGCCGTGGGCATAGTTGCTCCATGGTTCCTGCCGTAATCAACAAGATGCTATTGCGATTGTATTATTGGTTTGGTTTGTGATTATTAATGTTACTTCAGGTTCTGCGCGCTGTCAAATCTTGCCGCTCTAGTCTAGCTATAAAATTTGACTCAAGAATAGTTTTGTACGTTCGTGTTGGGGGTTGTCAAAGAAAACGTCTGGACTATTTTGTTCAACTATCTCACCTTCATCCATGAACATTACTCGGTCGGCAACGCTTTTAGCAAAACCCATTTCGTGGGTAACTACCAGCATCGTCATCCCTTCTTCGGCTAACCCAATCATGACATCGAGGACTTCTTTAATCATTTCAGGATCAAGGGCAGAAGTGGGTTCATCAAATAACATTACTTGTGGATTCATGCAAAGGCTACGCGCAATCGCTACCCGCTGCTGTTGACCACCAGATAGCTGGCCAGGGTATTTTTTTGCCTGCTCGGCAATCTGTACTTTTTCCAAGTACATCATGGCATTTTCTTCAGCCTCTTTTTTGGGTTGTTTGCGCACCCAAATTGGGCCAAGAGTAAGGTTTTCCAAAATCGTCAGGTGGGGAAACAGGTTGAAGTGTTGAAACACCATCCCTACTTCTGCACGGACTTTTTCGATGTTTTTAACATCATTTGAAAGTTCGGTTCCATTAACTATTATTTGTCCTCGTTGATGCTCTTCTAAGCGATTAATACAGCGGATTAAGGTTGATTTTCCTGAGCCAGATGGGCCGCAAATAACAATTTTTTCCCCAGATTGTACTTGCAGGTTTATATCGCTTAGTACGTGAAATTCGCCATACCATTTATGCATACCGATAATTTCAATAATCGGTTTTTCTGTAGCGGAAGAATTTATATTTTTCTGTGTATCGGTCATAATAGTCTCGCTTTGGTTAAATATAGATCAATATCCGGTATCCAACTCTTTTTCCAGCTTACGACTGTAGCTCGACATAGCGTAGCAAAAGCAGAAATAGAGTAGGGCCAGAAAAATATATGATTCGGTTGAATATCGTCCCCACTCAGGGTTTGATAAGGTGACCATGGTGGTTTTAAGAACATCGAAAAGGGCGATAATAACCACCAGTGAGGTATCTTTAAATACCGATAGTAAAATACCAACAGACGGTGGAATGACAATCTTTAACGCTTGCGGCAAAATAATCAGTCGCATCGTTTGCGAGTAATTTAGCCCTAACGAATCAGCCGCTTCATATTGGCCCCGTGGCATCGCTTGTAGCCCGCCGCGTACAACTTCGGCAATGTAAGCTGCGGTAAACAGAATAATGGCGATAAGGGCACGTAACACTTTGTCTATAGTTACCCCTTCAGGCAAAAAAAGTGGGAACATTATTGAGGACATAAACAACATGCTGATCAATGGTACCCCACGAATCATCTCAATATACGTAACACACATGGTTTTGATCGTTGGCATGTTTGAGCGGCGACCAAGGGCCAGCAATATGCCGAACGGATAAGCAACTATCATCCCGAAAAAGGAGAGGAGTAAGGTTAACGGGAGGCCACTCCATTGCGACGTTTCTACTACGGATAAACCGAAAACACCGCCATGCATTAGGCTTCCCATGACGATTATATTCGCTAGCCAAAGCCATCCTAGTGATTTTCTCCAGCGCGAGCGCTCTTTTGAATAGATGACCAAGCCGAGCAATAATAGCATTGCCACAATTGGTCGCCATTCTTCCCCTTCTGGGAAAAAACCTAAAATGATAAATCTGAGGTTGTTAGGGATTACCGACCAGCATGCACCATCAATATTGCGGCACGCTTCAGCGCTACTGTTCCACAGGCTATCAATAAAAGCCCAACGGATTAATGGTGGCAGAAGCCAAGCAAGAAGAGCAACTAATAAGAAGGTAAGCAGGCTGTTATGCCAATTGCTAAAGAGGTTAGTTTTTAGCCAGCCAATGACACCAACATTAGTTTTTGGTGGCAGCAAGTATTCTCTTTTGGTGGGCGTCTCATTCATAGTTATCTCTCCACCAAAGCCATACGTTTATTGTACCAGTTCATGAATATCGATGTGGATAAGCTAAAGAACAGGTAAACGACCATTATTAGTGCTACCCCTTCTATTGCCTGTCCGGTTTGGTTTATAGTGGTGTTAGCCACCGCAACAAAATCGGCATAGCCAATGGCAATGGCTAGCGAGCTATTTTTGGTCAAGTTGAGCATTTGGCTAGTTAACGGCGGAATAATAACTCGCAGTGCTTGAGGCAAAATAACCAACTGCAATACTTTGCTCGGCTTCAATGCAATCGCCATTGCCGCTTCTATTTGCCCACGACCTATGGATTGAATGCCAGCCCGAACAATCTCTGCGACAAATGCAGAGGTATAGAGAACTAAACCTAAGAGTAAGGCTGCAAACTCTGGGCTAATCGTTACCCCTCCCTGAAAGTTGAATCCACGTAACGCTGGCATATCCATTGCTGTTGGTGCGCCGTATGCTAACCACGCGAATGCTGGCAGAAGTATCGCTGCCGCAACAGTAATTCGTCCGGCAGGGAATGGTTGCCCAGTTAAGTTTTGGCGTTTATGGCCCCAGCGATTGATAAACCAGCCGACAATTAATGCCAGCACAAATAGCCACCCCATGACAGTGTGGGCGCTGTGTGCTTCTGGAACCGCAAAAATAAAGCCGCGATTACAAAGAAAAACCCCTTTTATCGGGTTCAATGCTTGGCGGGGCGATGGGAATGATTCGTAAAAAATTGCATACCAAAAAAACAATTGCAGTAGCACTGGAATGTTTTGCATCACCTCGATGAAGGTGGCAGCTAATTTTGAAAGTAGCCAATTGCTGGAAAGTCTAGCGATGCCTATTAATGTGCCGATAATTGTAGTTAGAATAATCCCAATAAAGGCAACCTTTAGGGTGTTTAGTGCCCCGACAAGCAATGCTTTAGCGTAGCTATCTGCAGCAGAATAGGTGATTAGTGATTCGCCTATCTCAAACGAGGCTTCCTTTTCTAAAAAACCAAACCCTGTCGCAATTGATTGCCTGGCAAGATTGGCTTGGGTATTGGTAAAGAGGTAGTAGCTGACTCCAGTGACGATAATGAGAGCAACTATTTGTATGACAATCGAACGTTTTTCAGAGTCTCGCCAAAAGGGTACTTTTGTCTCATGTGTATTTGCTGCTGCTGGTGATGCTTCAGGCTTCAAAATAGTGTTCCCGCAGTTGGCAAAAGATTTGTAAATTGCCGCCGAAATATAGGAATTTCGGCGGCGGTGGATTTTTTACTGTTTAGTAATTATTTGAATGGAGGTGAATACATTAGTCCACCATTGGTCCAGAGCGCATTTAAGCCACGTTCGATTCCAAGGGTAGTATTGATGCCAACGTTTTTCTCAAAAACCTCACCGTAGTTACCAACCTGTTTGATAATGTTATAAGCCCATTTTTCATCTAAACCAAGAGCTTTACCGTTGCCAGCAGAAACACCAAGGAAGCGTTTTATCGCAGGGTTTGTGCTTTTCAACATTTCATCTACGTTCTTTGATGTGATACCAAGCTCTTCGGCGTTGATCATTGCTAAAACAGAGAAATCGACGATATCTCTAAACTGGTCATCACCATGACGTACTGCAGGAGCCAAAGGCTCTTTGGAGATGATCTCTGGGAGAATCACATAATCGTCGCGATTTGCAGCTTTTGCTCTTGCTCCAGCTAATTGAGAAGCGTCAGAGGTAAGAACATCACAACGACCAGCAAAGAAAGTTTTTGCTAACTCTGCTGTAGACTCGATGACTACAGGTTTCCACTTCATTTTATTGGTACGGAAGAAGTCAGCAGCATTTTGTTCTGTGGTGGTTCCTGGGAGAACGCAGACAGTAGCACCATCAAGTTGTTTAGCGCTGGTAATGCCAGCGTCTTTAGCGATCATGAAGCCTTGGCCGTCATAGTAGTTAACGGTAACAAAGTTAAGCCCAAGTTGTGTTTCACGGCTCAAGGTGCGAGTTGCATTACGAGTTAGGATGTCAATTTCACCAGACTGTAAAGCGGTAAAGCGCTGCTGTGCAGAAAGCGGGGTGAACTTTACTTTGCTTGCATCGCCAAAAATAGCAGCAGCAACAGCACGAGCTGTATCAACATCTAGCCCTGCCCAATTGCCTTTTTCGTCAGGCATACCAAAACCAAAGACCGAACCATTGACACCCGTTTGAATGAATCCCTTGTCTTTAACCGTATCAAGGTCTTTGCCAGCATGGGCAAATGAAACCAAAATAAGACCTAGGCTAAGAGCAAAAACTATACTTTTAGTTAGTTTCATCTTTACTTCTCCTGTTTTGGCTGGGGGGACTGTATTGTCCAAAAGAACTGGTAAAATGGAAAGTTTTAGACTGTAAATCTAATAGAAAGCCGTTCTATTGTTAAAATGTAGTCGAAGAGGTAACAACTGTCAAATTTAAAAGTGATAGAAACGGGTCTTTTATTTGCGCTGTAGAAACTCATCTATAACGGCTAAATTTTGTATAACTATCAGATTTTATTGGTTAAATGTTGTCGCTGGTAGGTAGATAGTTCATCGAGAAGGTGGTCTCCATTAGGGATGTTTTGAGCTCCTAGCACCTGTAATTGTTGGATTTTATTCCAAGCTGTCCCATTAGTGAAGTCGTGTTTTGTTTCCTGTGCTAATAGGAACACAGGAGTTCCTTGGTGAAGGAATTTTTCTGCTAGATCCAGACAAGGGAGGTTGCCGTTGCCCCACCATTGGTTGGCTACTACTAAAACATCTGCTTGGGCAATAAGTTCGGCAGTGGCAGAAATGGTTTGCGGTGAAAATGAGCTATGGGGAACTTCTTGGGTTATGTCTATGTTGAGAACTTGAGCTACCGCCTCGTCGGTATCACCACAATTCAGTGGCCCCGCAGTGACTTGTGTTTTTGCCAGATGGAGCCTGCGCATCAACGTTCTGCCGCTACCACCACCACAAATCACGTGAACCTTCAGGTTGCTTAGATTGTGGGTAGAAGCGTTTATTAACGGGACAACTTGTGGCGTTCCGGTTACTGGGTTGTTGCCAACTTTCATTTCTACCCGAAAGATTTTTTCTAAATTGGCAGTAGTCATGGTTTGTTCAGGCGAGCCAATAGCGACAATATCTCCATATTGGTCAAGTAGTAAAATCCGAGTTGATATTGCGGCAGCAAGGTCAAGGTCGTGGCTAATTTGAACAATGGTAGCACCTTGTTCTCGATTGAGGCGAACCAGAAGTTCAGTGAGTTCAAGTCGGTGATCGATATCAAGGTGGTTGGTCGCTTCATCTAAAAATAACACCGAACTATTTTGCACTAAAGCCCGTGCCAGCAATACTCGTTGAAGTTCACCGCCGCTCAATTGAGTAATTTGTCGATCTGCCAACGCTAAAATGTCGGTCATAACCAAGGCTTTTTCGATCTCTTGTAGGTCCTCTTTGGTTTGAAAAGTAAGGATGTTTTTGCGGTGTGGGTAGCGTCCCATGGCGACTAGTTCGCGAACTTTGTAGGGGAAATATATAGTGGATGATTGCGGTACTACAGCTACATTTCGCGCCATTTCTGCCGCCGCAATTTGCTGCACTGGTGTGGATTGCCAAAGAATTTCACCGCTTTGCAGTTTGAGACTGCCACGTAATAAGCGTAACAAAGTAGACTTCCCACAGCCGTTGGGGCCAACAATAGACAGTATCTCACCTCGATTGATCTTGAAGTTGAGATTATTAAATATTTGTGTAGTTGAAAAAGCAAAAGCGAGGTTGTTGACCTGAATCATATCCCGCCCCCTTTACGTCGTAATAAGAAAAGGAAAAATGGTGCTCCTAATAATGCGGTAACCACCCCAACTGGTATTTCTGCTGGAGCATATAGACTGCGGGCTATAGCATCTGCAATGATAAGAAAGCTACTTCCTAGTAGTGCTGAGAATGGTAACAATAGTCGGTGACTCGGCCCCCAGAGTAAACGGCAAATGTGTGGGATCACCAGCCCGACAAAGCCGATCAAACCGGAAAGCGCTACGGCGCAGGCAGTTAATGCTCCTGCAAGGGTAAATAGGATTAGGCGAGTTTTCCCAACTTCAAGACCTAAATCTGCAGCCGTCTCCTCACCCTGGGTAAGAAGATCAAGATTCAGTGATTGTGACCAAAGTAGAGTAAAAGCGATGATGAACCATAACCACCCCCATCCGAGCCAGTCAGGATTAGCAAGCGAAAGGTTTCCAGCCAGCCAGAAAATAGCTTGCCGAGTAGCATCAGCTGGTGCTTGCCATAATAGAAATAGTAATAATGCTGCGGCTAAGCTACCGACCATAACACCAGATAAAATTAACGTATGAGAGGAACAGGCGTGTGCTTGAGCGACCAGATACACAACCAGTAGTGCCCCGAGCGCTCCGATAAAAGCAGCCAATGGAATGATTACTGGTGATTGAAATCCACATGTTATTGCTGCTACTGCACCTAGTGCGGCACCACCGGAAACCCCTAGCAAGTATGGGTCGGCTAAGGGATTGCGAAGAACTGCTTGAAATGTAACCCCTGACAGACTTAATGCTGCACCAACTAAGCCAGCAAGAAGCGCCCGTGGTAATCGAATCTGCCAGACAATTATAGTATCAATTTCAGTACCAACGCCATTAAGCAAAATTTCAATTAATCGGTTGCAGCTGAGCTCTAGACTGCCAGCAGAAAGGGAAATTGATATAGCTAGTAGTGGTGATAATAGCAGGGAAATTTGTCCCAGAGTGCGGAGTTTGTTGGCGATAACTTTATTCATCAAGCTTAATTTCTGGATGTAGCGCTTTAGCTAGTGCTTCAATCCCTAGAATCATTCGTGGACCGGGACGATGGATCCAGTCGGCATTAATCTCAATTATTTGTTGTGTCCTCACTGCCTGTAGTTGTGGCCAGTTATCAAAAAAATACTTTGGTGATGGCTGTCCCGGATAGGTTGAAACAATAATTGCCTCTGGATCAACGGTAAGCAACGCCTCGCTATTCCACGTTGGGTAGCGTGAAGGGCCTTCTGGCACTACGTTAATCCCACCGGCAATGTTAATAATATCGGCAATAAACGTATTTGGTCCTGCCACGGTAAGCGGTTGTAGCATGACACATTCAAGGGTGGTTTTTGGTTTTAGGCTTGTTACCTGTTGCTGAACATTGCGTATCCGTTTTCTGATTTCTGCCGCTATCTGTTCCCCTTTTTGTTTTGCATTGGTAACCGTACCTATCTTGGTAATAGTATCCAAGGTGGTCTCTATTGTCTGTGGGTGAACAACGTAAACAGGAATATTCAATCCTTCCAGCTTCTGTACTAATGCTGGACGGTTAATATCTGCAGCAGCAATGACTAAATCTGGTTGGTGAAGAATGATACTTTCTAAACTGGGATCAGCATAACCACCGACTCTGGGTATTTGCAATGCCGCCTCAGGGTAGGTGCAAAAATCGGTTGCAGCAACAATGCGGCTTTCTAGCCCTAATTCAAATAGGATTTCGGTTACACTTGGGACTAAGGAAACAATTCGTTGTGGGGGGGGAGCAATCGAAACTGGTCGATTAAGAGCGTCATAAAAATCAGCAGAAGCTGCTGGAAATGAGAACAGCAAGCAAAAGAGAAGTGTAAAGGTAAAGGTTTTGCGCATATGGTTCCTGCAATTGAAGCTGGGAGCTGATTAGTAATCAGCTCCCAGTGTAAAGCAAGTTGTAACTATTAGAAAGAGAGTTTCAGCCCAGCGTAAGCAGATAGTCCTGCGGTGCCGTAGCCAGCAACTTCCTCATATTCCTCATCGAAAACATTATCGACTCTAATAAATCCTTTTAGGTAAGGAGTTATTTGGTGAGAACCAGCGATATTAACAACTGTATAATTGTGTAAGGTTTCGTCGTTATCATCGCGTTCGCCGACGTAACTTAGAGAAATGTTGATTTGTTTGTCGTCAGCTGGATACAGGTTTAAATCGAGGTTACTTTTATGCAGAGGTCGCCTTAGTAAACGACTATCGTCGGATTTGTTTTCTGTATCGGTATAGGTGTAACTTAGCTTCAGATCAAATAGTTCTGATGGGAAAAATTCAAGAGTTGATTCTATACCTTGAGTTATTAACCCATCAATGTTGACGTACCCATCAGTAAAGTCATAATCGATATAATCGTCAATATCATTGTAGAAATATGTCAGGGATACAACCATCATATCGTTGGCAAACGCTTGTTCAATACCAACGTCCAAGCCGATGCTTTCTTCTGGGTTCAAGTCTTCGTTACCGACATTGTAAGGTGGGAGTTGTCCGTAAAGTTGGTATAAGGATGGAGCTTTAAAGCCAGTACCAATAGATCCCATTATCTTGGTATCTGTAGTGGTAAAGTTATAAGTTGGAGCAACTCTCCAAGTTACTGTGCCACCAAATTCATTGTGATAGTCGTACCTTGCCCCAAGAGATGTAGAAAAATTGCCAATTGCAAATTGATCTTGAAGAAAGATAGCATTGTTACGTGAATCAGCTTTATAGTTGAAGGCGCTGTGGGTAACATTAGGCCAATCACTATAGTCACCCAAGTAAGAGAAAGAGTCTAGTTTTTCTGTTTCTGTTTCGGCACCAACTAAAATTGTGTTGGATTCGCAAGTTTTAATTGTATTTTGGATGTCAAATTTGCTTACTTTACCGTTATAATCATAACTGTCGTAATAATTTGGCCCTTTTGTGCTTCTGTTTTTTTCAGTTGCTGATGCGCCAATAGCAATCTGCCATTTACCATTATATAGACTTAGGTTTCCTTCAATTCGACCGGCTAGAATGTCTGTATCTTGCACATAGTCACCATCAACTGGGCCGTAAGCATCGTAATCATTTTCGGAATTGTCTGAATGGATATTAAGGTTTAGAGAAAAAACCTTGGTTGGCTTTGCCGCAAGATTAAATGATATCGAAGTGTTGCTGTAGGCATCATCTTCGTGGTTGCCATCACGCTCATTGGCAGCGGAAAAACCGTCAGTGTCAGTTCTAGAAATTGCAAGGCTAGAGGAAACTGTTTCGTTCCCAGCGGTAAAGCCGGCTTTCTCTATCCACGTATTGTATGATCCCC
>JADGED010000064.1:0-1350 GCA_016744555.1 Desulfuromonadaceae bacterium | reverse complement strand
ATATTTAAGTCTACATTATTTTGCTGCTGAAAAGTTCCGTAATTGCTGTAACGTGAATTATTTGCAACATTTATGTTTCGTTTTGATTTTTTAGTAATGATATTTATGACTCCCCCAATAGCATCGGATCCATAGAGAACACTTTGGGCGCCGCGAACAACTTCAATCTGTGCAATATTGTCGGTGCTGAGGGTTTCTAGACTGGGGCCACCAATTGCTGATGCATCGCGGTATTCGATACCGTCGACGAGAAGTAAGGTGTGTCTGGAATCGGTACCACGGAAATAAACTGAGGTAGCGCCACCTGTTGAGCCGGTTTTCACAACGTTAACTCCGGGAATGCTTCTGAGTACATCAAGGACTTTAGTCTGTTGTTTAGCTTCAATCTCATCAGTAGAGATAACGGTAACTGAGCTAGCAATTTGACTCAATGGGGTTCCTACTCTGGTTGCCGTAACTACAACTGGATCCAGCTTGATAACTTCAGCTTGAATGGATGTTGCTGCAAGCAGCATGGCGAATAATACGATTAAACTTTTTTGCATTGTTGTTTCTCCTGTTTTCCCCCGAAGAATGTGGATTTTACGCAATAAAAAAACCCGTCACCCATTAGATTGGGTGCGGGTTTTCCGTATTTATAGCCGCATAAAATTCCACACTCCCGTACCCGGGGAGACCGATAGTGGATTTGTTTTACGGCAGGTCTTCTGACTTACGAGTTTCGACCTAAGTCGAAGAGTTAAACCGCCTTCCCGGTTATCGAACCAGTGGCATATGGTTTAAATCATCTCGATCACAGCGGCGGGTCCATGGAGGATTTTCACCTCGCTTCCCTATTGTGCTTTTACAGCACCGTAAAACGATTCAATTGTGATGTTGCTTATAGGTGGTTTTAGCTGCTCATGTCAAGAATTCAAAACTTAAGTCTTGCTTATGTTGCTGGAGGAGGCATGCTAATTACACCACATTTGTTATTCCCCACGGATTCCATAAAACGGGATGTCAGTTAATTTGAATTCAAGCTCATAGACTTTGAAATCTGGTAACATTTCTACTTCGATTCTCCCTTTTTGCGGCAGTCGCTGCTTTTCTTTCATGGGTCTGAAGCTTAAGATTGTGTAGCGCGTTGTCCATGATATGCCAGTAATTGCATCTATTTTATTCCCCTGAGTATCAAATATTTTAGCTGTTTTAATGCTGTCTTTAACTGCTTCTACATAGATATTGATGCTGTTGTCCTCTGGAGATAAGACTTTTGCGGCAAACTTGTCTCCAACAGCTCCTTCCTCAAATGAGGAGAGCCCTAAATCTACATGGCTGAAATCACCCTTGCTAACTAAATAATTTATT
>JADGED010000063.1 GCA_016744555.1 Desulfuromonadaceae bacterium | reverse complement strand
GTATTAACTCGGCAAACGCTAATACGTGTTGGCGATATAAAACCGAGTGCAACTGATCTCTCTTGATGTGGTATTAAGAAAAGCTTGAATTGTCGTTCAGCTTATGGTAGAAGCTGTTGGTTCGGCTGGAGTCATGGTGAGTCTAGCCATATCCTTGTTCCGGGGTAGTGTCCGGGGCTGTTAATCCTGGAGGAGTTACACTGATGAGAAATTATGAAGCAATTTACATCATCCATCCAGAAGTAGTTGGCGACGAGCTTACTGCTATGGTGGAAAAATTCCAGAAGGTTCTTACCGATCAAGCGGCTGAGATCCACAAACTGGACAACTGGGGAACTCGTAAGTTGGCGTACCCTATCCAAAAAGTTGAGCGTGGTTGTTACGTTCAAACTCTATTCTGCGGCGGTCCTGAAGTGATTGCAGAATTTGAGCGTCGTTTGCGTTTGGACGAAAAAATCTTACGCTTTTTGACTGTTCGCTTTGACGGTGAGTTTCCTGCTGTAGTTGAAGCAGAAGTAGAAACTAAAGAAGCTGAAGAGACCGTGGCTGTAGAAGCAGAAGCAGCGACTGCTGATAGCGAATAATTATTTGAAATAGTTCCACCCAGTGTTTACGGGTGGTGATATTTATAGGAGAACAACATGGCTTACGAAAGACCATCACGTCCATCATCTGCACCACCACGGCGCCGTTTCGGCCGTAGAAAAGTTTGTCGCTACTGTGCTGACAAAAGCCAAAAGATCGATTACAAAGATGTGAACAACTTGAAATACTATCTATCTGAGCGAGGCAAAATTGTACCTCGTCGTATTTCTGGTACTTGTGCTGCGCACCAGCGTCAAATTGCTGAAGCAATCAAGAATGCTCGGCAAATTGCTTTGTTGCCATATACCGCATCACATTCACTTTAATTTATTTCTTAGGTGTAATTAAATTGGAATGAGAGGGCAGTCAGTATTATTTACCGTAGTAGGAATTGGAGTAACACTCATGTGTTTATTGGGAGTTACTTGGATTGGTCCTGTCGGTGCCTTTATTAATTTATTTACCCCTATAGCCGCTGCATATGTAAGTATGCGGTTTGGTTTAAAGTCTGGGATTGTAATAGTTGTAGTAACTAGTTTATTGCTACTGCAACTGGCCAATTTTTACACTCTTGGAGCATATATTGGAATATTTGGAACTGGATCGTTGTTGTTGCCGTTTTTTTTACGCTTACGACGTGACTGGGATATCTCAATATTGTATGCAGCAATTGGTTCGACAATAGTAACAGTGTTGATGTTCCTAGTTGTTGTTTCTGTTAGTGGCGTTAACCTTCAAGCTTTAATTGGACAAATGATTCAAGCTGAAGTTGATCAAGCAATGCAGATTTATCGTGATGCTGGGATCAGTCAAACTCAACTGCAGGAAATGCAGGTGATTATGGATGGTATGGCCGGATTTATTACTCGGAGCTTTTATGGTTTATACCTAGCATCCATATTTGTAGTTCAGGCAAGTTGTTTGTTTTTGCTGCAAAGACTAAAGGGTAGTTGGTACGAAATTGTTGGAACGCCATTTGCCCGCTGGCAGTTACCGCCAAGATTAATCTGGTGCTTGATTGTTGCCGGTTTTTTGTGGTTGATGCCAGTTGAAGTTGTTTCGGTGATAGGTTTGAATGTGCTGGTAGTATTGCTCCCTTTTTACTTTTTACAAGGGATGGCTGTTGTCAGTAGCTTTTTACAAAAGAAACCTTATCCGCCATTGGTTAAAGGGTTGATTTATCTATTATCAATAATATTTAACCCGTTACCAATTATTATTACCTGCGTCGGTGTTTTTGATCTTTGGATCGATTTTCGTCGACCTAGGCAAAAAAATATATAAACTCGATCCAATATGGAGGAGAGACATGAATACTAATATTATTTTAAGAGAGAACGTCGATGGTCTTGGAACTATCGGTGATGTTGTCAGTGTAAAAGCTGGCTATGCCCGCAACTTTTTGTTGCCAAAAGGGATGGCTAGTTTCGCTGATGAAAAGAATGTTAAAGAGCTTAATCATCAAAAGCGACAATTGGCGCGTAAACTAGAAAAAGCGACAAAAGATGCCGAAGGCGTTAAGGCATTGATTGAAAAAGTTGCTTGTGAGTTTACTCAATTAGCTGGCGAAGATGGTAAATTGTTCGGTTCAGTAACTTCTATGGACTTGGAAGCTAAATTGAAGGCAGCTGGGATTGAAATTTCCCGTAAGAAAATTCAGCTTGGTGAGCCTATTAAAGCTCTTGGTGAGCACAGTGTACCTGTTAAGCTTGATGCTGGTGTTGTTGCAGAACTTAAAATTAAGGTTACAGCCGAAGAAGCGTAGGTAAACGTAAAATTTGTTTATGTTTTTATGGGTCGCAGATATCTAAATCTGCGACCCATTTTATTTTAAAGTATAAGAGGGTATTAATATTTATCTTGATCGCATTAGGTTTTTTACGTATTCTGAATTGATGAGTACTAATGAGCGGAGTTGCTATCTTATGAAAATATTGCTTTGTTGTTTACTACTAGTTTTTTTAGTAGCTTGCGATATGGAAACTTTTCCGGAACCGGAAGGTGAGGAATTACCACAGGTTCTAGTTTACAGCGATATTGCAGTGTTGCAACCGGTTAAAGAGATTGCTGCAATAATTGAAAAAACTCATAATTGTGAAGTGGTTATTATCTCTAGTAACGCCGGTCATTTGCTCCGTACCCTTGAAATAAATCATGAAGGTGATATCTACTTTCCTGGTTGCTCTTCCTACCTTTCTCCGCTACTCGAATTAGGTGTTGTAACCAATATGATGGCCGTAGGTTACAATATTGCTGGTTTTATTGTTTGGCCAGAAAATCCAAAGCAGATCCCCGCTGAATTTTCATCATTGTTAAATCCTGAATATAAAATTGCAATTGCTAGTCATATTGTTGGTTCAATTGGTCGAGATACTAAGCGTGCTCTTACCGACCAAGGAATTTACTCTGAGGTTGCAGATAAGGCATTGTTTTTAGCTTTAGATTCGCAAGAGTTGGTTGATGCTATTACTAGTAAAGACGTCGATTTAGTGGTTAATTGGCTGTCGACGAAATATCTTCCTGGGAATAATGATAAAATGGAATTTCTACCTTTTCCAGCTGAGCATCAATTAAAGCATCAATTAATCATGGGACAACTTTTGTATAGCAAGCATCCAGAAATTGTTTCAGCGTTTTTCCATTTTGCGATTACTCCTGAAGGTAAGGAAATTTTTCGTAAATATGGTTTCCGGAATTAAGGTTGATGTTGCAGGGTTTTAATAGCGATATAATTCGCAAACTGATATTGCTGATAACATTATTTGTTATTACCTTTGTCGGCTTCCACTTAGGGCAAAATATGTTGCAGCAGCGGCAGCAATATTTGCATGAACTTCTCAATAACGAAAATGTACGGTTGGAGCTCGTCCATATAGCACAAAAAAAAGCGTTAGCTATGAATATGAAGTTTGCAATTATGGGCAATTCTGCTTCGCTTGAGGAGCTTAATTTTCACCGTACCAAAATGTTATCTATCCGCTATGAACTCGAGAAAGTCATTAAGGTTATAGAGCAGGGCGGCACCGTTAGAATTAACAATTTAAAGAATATAAACACCGGCAGTGCTTATGTGGTGACAAAAACTTATCATAAATATGGTGTGGATAGAATTAACACTGTTATTTTCGAGTTTAAAGCCAGATTGGCAGCATTAACCGATGTGGTGCATAGGTTGCGATCGATTGTAGAAGAAAAATTAGTGTTAGCCGAGGAGGGAATCACTCAGGATACGTTAGTTAAAATAGTAGAACTTGAAAATTTTCAAAAAGTTTCTAACCCGTTATTTACTTCGATACTTAACGATTCGCGTATGTTGTTAGATCAGAGCTATTTAGAATTGGCGAGAATTAGGCAAATAGATAAAGACTTTCGTTATACCTATAAAAAGTATGAATTGATTTTAAAGATAACTTTTTTTACTGGATTTTTATTGACTGCAGTCTTGGTTTTGAAATCTAGTAAAAAAATATTGCAGCAAATGGTGCATGGACAATTAAAACTAGATAAGAGCGAGCGCCACTACCGACGCCTTATTGAAAACATGTCTGATATCATCTCTATTGTTGATGTTAGTGGTGTAATTTTATATGCAAGTCCTTCAATTGAAAAAGTGCTGGGTTTGCAATCTAAGGATATCTTAGGTCATAATATTGGTGAACTTGTCCACCCTGATGAACTAGGTCATAGCATGGATCTAA
The DNA here is from genome assembly GCA_016744555.1 of Desulfuromonadaceae bacterium. Classification (GTDB taxonomy): domain Bacteria; phylum Desulfobacterota; class Desulfuromonadia; order Desulfuromonadales; family Geopsychrobacteraceae; genus Desulfuromusa. Next base: position 7,987 of record JADGED010000063.1, on the reverse strand, counting down.
GTGTTGTGTATGAGCATCAGCTAGAAACAGACTCTCCGTTAGAATATCATGTTGTTGGCGCTGATGGTGATTATCGAACCTTAGAAGTAAATATCCAAAAATTTCAGAACGATGACAATTCTGATGGTTTTATTTTTACTGGCCGCGATATCTCTTTGCGAAAATTTGCTGAAGAGGAGCGCTACCGATTACAGATGGTAATCGAGCAAGCTCCAATTTGTGTCGTTATTACGGATATTAACGGGGTAATTGAATATGTAAACCCGGCATTTGAACAAGTTAGTGGTTATAGCTATAGCGATGCCGTAGGGCAAAATCCACGGATTCTGAAGTCCAATGAAACACCTAATGAAATATTTACTGAGCTCTGGCAAACGGTTACTGCTGGGAAGGTTTGGTCCGGTGAGATTATTAATAAAAAGAAAAATGGTGAACTTTATACCGAGAGTATTATTGTTGTCCCTATTAAGGGTAGTAATGGTGAGGTTACACGTTATGCCGCTATAACTGAAGATATTTCAGAGTTGATTTTTGAAAAGCAGCGAGCCGAGTGTGCTAACCTTGCAAAATCGAAATTTCTCTCGCAAATGAGTCATGAGCTAAGAACTCCATTAAATGCTATAAATGGTTTCTCACAACTGATGCTGAAGAGTAAAAAGAATCCATTGACCGAGAAGCAACAAAACATGACTAAGCAGATAAACACTGCTGGGCAGCACTTGTTGGAACTGATAAATGAAGTACTTGACCTTGCAAGGATTGAAGCTGGTGAAGTTGTTATGTCAATGCAACCGCTGCAGCTGTCCGAACCGATTGAAGATTGCATGGCTTTGATACAATCCTTAGCCGAGGAAAAAAATATCACCCTCAAAAATGAATGTTCAGAACGCTTGCCAGAAGTGGTTGCTGATGAGACTAAGTTTAGACAAATATTGTTAAACCTACTTTCGAATGCCGTTAAATACAATAAGTCAGATGGTTCTGTAATATTACGTACTGAAACCATGGACACCGGTTTTTTGCGTTTTAGTGTTATTGATGATGGTATTGGCATTGCGCTAGAGAAACAAGCAGAGTTGTTTGTCCCGTTCACTAGAGCGATAGAGAACCCAGATAGCATAGAAGGTTCTGGTATTGGTATGACTATCGCGAAGCAACTAGTAGAAAACCATGGAGGCGAGATAGGTTTTTCAAGTGCCCTTAATAAGGGGAGTACCTTTTGGTTTACTCTCCCTTTTTTGGATAAAAATGGATAAATGAGAAGTAATATTAAATTGCTATTGCTTTTGCAGTAGCGGGGAAAAAATATGAATTTTGATCTAGATCTTGATGATTTGGTTATGACTACAGCCTTGGCCGATATTCACGATGCCAAAATTTTGATTGTAGATGATAATCAGGCAAATGTTGCTTTGCTTGAGGCATTGCTGGATGAGGCTGATTACGAAAATATTTATTCTACGACTGACCCTTTTAAGGTTATGTCGATGTTCAAGGAGCAGCAGTTTGACCTGATTCTTCTTGATATTAGAATGCCAGGAAAGTCTGGAATAGAAATATTGCACGATTTGCGTCCGGCTGTTAGTGATAACTTTTTGCCAGTTATTGTTTTAACTGCACAAACTGATGAAGAAACACGGCGGCAAGCCCTCGAAGCAGGCGCTAAAGATTTTATAACCAAGCCTTTTTCCGATTGGGAAGTTTTGCTGCGGATACGTAATACCTTGCAAACCCGTTTATATTATACGCGTCAAATATTACGAGCTGATTTGCTCGAAAATGAAATTCTAGAACGGACAAAAGAGATTAGGGACACGCAGTTTGAGATAGTTCAGCGTTTGGGAGTTGCCGGAGAATTACGTGATAATGAGACCGGTGCCCATGTAAAGCGCATGAGTCATATGTGTGGCTTTCTGGCTAAAAAACGTAAACTAGGCAATGATTATGCGCAACATTTGCTCTATGCATCAACCATGCATGATGTCGGTAAAATTGGGATACCAGACAGTATCTTATTGAAAACTGGCAAGCTAAGTGGAGCAGAATGGATGGTGATGCGTCAGCACCCACAAATTGGTGCTAAAATCATTGGTAAACAAAATTCAAAATTGATTGCTTTAGCGCGCGAAGTTGCCCTCTATCACCATGAAAAATGGAATGGTAGTGGTTATCCTCACGGAGTATCCGGTGATGAAATACCTATCTCTGCCCAAATTGCAGCGGTAAGTGATGTTTTTGATGCATTAACTTCGGATCGCCCTTATAAACCAGCTTGGACGATAGAAGCAGCCGCCGAAGAAATTGCCGCTGGGGCAGGAACACACTTTGAACCTAGTACCGTTGAAATATTTATGGATAATTTGGATACCATTGCCGAAATAAAAAGATCGTTTGTTGATGGTGACGATTATTTGGCAATTTAGGGGTTGTTGTCTAATTATAACTTGTTTAAATGTTTCCTGAAATTGTTATTGGTGCATGAAAAGCGTGACAAGAACAGTGTTGCATGGTTATTATTTATCTGTTCTTAGGAAGTTTAGTTTGTAGTAATTGGATTGATTGATAAGTTAGTTTTTTAAGGTGGACTAATTATGCTGATAATGAAATGTCCAAAATGCGACAAGTATATAAGCTCTGCATTGTTGGCCGAAATTTCGACGATTGAATGTGAGCATTGTAAGGCTAAGGTTGCCGTGCAAAATGTGCTGGTTTCATCCAATGGTTTTACCTTTGATCGAGAAGATTTGCTTAAGCGTTTTTTTCGTTATCGTAAGCTCTTGGATGAAGTGATTGATGAGCGCAATTCTCTATCTGAGAGTGCTGGTTCTTCCGACACAAGTAAGCGCAGTATCGAGCAGTTTTTGGCAATTTTGCAAGGTATGATGTCGGGAGCAAGGGAAAAATTTAGGCTGGAAGTTAAGGAGCCACTGATAGCCAAGTTATGTTATAGCCGGCATGAATGTAGTGGTACTTTTTTCAATCTTAGTACCGAAGGAGCTTGTATTGAAATTTCGCCATCAAATCCATTACCACGAGTTCTTGGGGGGATATCATTAGAGTTTTCACTTCCCGGAAGTTCTGACTTGTTTGCTATAGATGGTGATATCTGTTGGACCCAGAAAGCTACAGTCGATGGTGGGGGGAAACACAGTTGTGGTATACGTTTTCGTGGTGTTGATAGCACTGCTCATGAACAGTTGTGGCAATTTATCTCTTCTGGGGCTAATAATGTGTTAAATCAGGAGACAACCTGAAGTTACTTAATGTAGCAACGGATCAATTTGATTGGGTGTAAGACCAATATTTAGCTAAGGTAGTTAAGCTGTGGAGGCACATGTGTGCCTCCAATATACTTGTACTGTTTCTTAATAATTTATCCCTGCCGCCTGTACACTGTTTGGATCGGTTGCATGACATGGTGTTACACCGTAAACCATGCCGCAGTTGTCACATTTAGCTTCCATCGTCTGCATGGTAAAGACCTGTTCACAGCTTGTACATGTTATTTCTGTAGGAACTGGCATAGCATAACCGCTAAATCCCATCTGTCTTAATTTGTTAACAATTTGCTCACCGTTACCAAAGCTTCCACTACAACCGTCATGCATGATTTATCTCCTTAAATGTTTTCTAGGGTGTCCCCAGTACGAATTCTGTTTCTCAATGCGAGAAGTTTATTGTCAAGTTCTTCCAGTGAAACCAAGTTTTTGCGCTCTGCTTCACTTGATTCTATAATTTTGTCAATGCCACCGTTTTTAATTACCAAGCGTCGATCACCCATAAGGGCAAGAATTGGGTCGTGGGTAGCCATTAAGATTATTTTTTCCTCTTTAACCAGAAGTGCCAACGCTTTTTTTCGGTCAATGCCGGCATTTTCTATCTCATCTATTAACGCAATTGGGGACTTACTAAGTATTGCCATGTCGGCGATCATCAATGCTCTTGATTGGCCGCCACTTAAAGAGGTAACTGGTGTGTCGGGGCTAAACTGCTCTCCGGCGAGCTCATTAGCCTGTTGTAGAATCTGTGTAACTTTTTCTTCTGGATCTGTAACCAAGCGGCTTTCAGCGTGCATACGAATGAATTCTTCAGCCGATAGATCCATGACAAAGTTCATGTTCTGTGACAATTGGGCAACCAATTTGTGTTCAGTTGAAAAGCGCCATTTGCTGTCAGGAACCTGATCGTTGATGAGAATCTTGCGTTTAGTCGGTGTGTCTCCTTGGGCAACCCACTCAATATCGCCAAGTAAACGGCTTTTCCCTGAGCCCGTTGGACCAACGATACAAATAATTTCACCGGGATTTAAGGTTAATTCTAAGTTCTCTTGTTTCCCCGATTTATCGTGACCACCTATAATCGTCAACGATTTAACTTTGTCCATCGGGTCACTAATCGCCAGCATCCCCTGAAGAAAATCGTTAAAACTTTGCTGTAATTGTTCGGCACTAATGCCAAGGTCTTCAAGCATGTCGGGATCAAGATTGGCAAAGTAGTGTTCTAACGTTTCATTACTTGGCGTTGGTAGCAGGCCAAATGAGGTCAGAAAGTCTTCTATATAGGGATGGTCGGTAAAGATAGCGGCCATCGATTTTTGGAAAATTGATTTTATATCCATTGAATCCGTCTTTCTGCTGTTTTTTTTATTAATTAGATTTCCATTTTGCGAATGTTGCCAGTTTGATACTCTTCACCGATCCGGGTCTCACCGAGGCAGTAGGAGCACAGTGCTGATGGCATCGAAAAACGTAAAACTTTACCTTTTAGTGTTTCGATATCGGAAGCAGTTTCAAATAAACTGGTTAGTTCAAATGCTCCTTGTCCGGTGATACCATTAACATTCATAATAATGGCACCGGGGTTTACCTGTTTTACCCGTGAAGCAAAAACTTCGCGTTCCGCTTGGGAGACAATATCACCTTTAGTTATAATAACGATATCGGCCGACTTTAACATCGGGCCAATTTTCTTCGGAGTGCCGATACCGCTAAGATTGTCGATAACGCAAACAGCCGTTATCTCTTTGATATGGGGAGAACAGCGATTACAGAGGCCAGCACTTTCGCTTATCAGGTATTCACAGTTGTTCTCATGTCCCCAAGTTACACATGCTTCAATATTGCTAACAAAATAGTGATCTGGACACAGAGCTCCAGATAACCCCTTTTTTACTAGCACCCCTTTTTGGGCATAGAGTTTATCGTCATCGGTAAGGAGACAGTCAAATTTCACCACGCCAATTTTTTTCTGTTTGGCTTGCAGTGCTTCAATTACTCGTAAAATAACAGAAGTTTTTCCCGATGATGGTGGTCCTGATATGGTTAAAAAACGCATGGTAACTCCTTTTATTCAGCGTTCATTGAATCTTCGAAAACCTTAGTAGTGTGCTGGATCAATGCACCGATATCGTTTTGGTAAATGTAGTCCCAACCAACCCATTTCCATGGATGGTCACCGTCAAGCTGGTTGTCTACTTCTGGGTGAACAGATGGAAACAGTCCCCGTTGAGCTAGTATCTCACCAACCGGCTTGCTTGCAAGGTACTCAGCAATGGGTTTTGCTTTATCCAAGCTCTGCTTCTTTGTGAGCATGAAAATTGGGCTGACTACGGCACCATCATCAGGCCAAACAATCTCCAGAGATTTTACCATCCGCGCCATTTTGGTAAAAAAGTAGGGCATGATTGTTACTATTGGTTTCTCTTCAGCAACCCGCTGGGCATTTTTAACCATCTGCGATGGGTGCATTGATTTTAACATACACTTGCCCAACTTTTTGATTCCTTCGTCACCATGTTCTTTGTGTAGAGACAGTAAGATTGCATTAAAGAGATCAAAGTCTCCTACGGGGAGGGCAACCTGCTGCTCATATTCGGGTTTTAGCAAGTCAGACCAGAGTCGAGGGACAGGAAGGTCACCGAGGACGTCATGGTTGACCATAAATACCGCAGGGACGGTCGCAATAATTGAGTAGTCACCCTTTGGGTCTTTTATGTCAATTGCAGTAAAATCGCTATTTGTTTCTGCTACGGTAATATCGGTGAAGGCACCATTGTCTTTAAATCGACCAATGGTTTGTTGATCAAAAAAAGTTTCGAAGCCAGCTGAGATGATTACGTCTGGTAATTCTTCTGCAGTTGCAATCCCTTGAATGTTTTCTTCAATCCATTTTGCCCCCACCGATGCAGCTTCAAGCTTGTAGCTAACCTCGTTACCAGTCTCTTCGGTGTAGTGTTCAATGAATGCGTCAAAGCCTTCAAGTAGTGGCAATCGTACCGGGCAGGGGAGTAGTCCAGAAACGGTAACTTGGCTATCGGTTTTTTCGGTAGTCTTCATGGTGACATCAACTTGGTTTAGTTCTTCATCAATTTTAGCTTGCAAGAGTGCAAGGAAATTATCTAAATCGTAATTTTTGGTTTGCGCAGCTCGCCCAAGTTTTAAAAATGCTCCAACTGCATTGCGCTGTTTTTCGTCACGAAAGTTATCAAAACCGTTGGCGATAAAAACGTCGAGGGTTTCGGGCCAACGGTCAAGAACTTCTTTAACGGTCATTTCTTTATTTAGAGTTTCTGTGGACATCGCTTAAATCTCCTGTATATTTGTAAGACTGCTGGTTTGAATTTGTGTCGTGATTGTAGCGTATGGAATTGTAAATATAATTGACCCAAGTCAAGAAAACTACAAATATTACTAAATTTGTCGGTTTTTGATTTGCGTCAATTTTTTTTGCTGAAGGTTGTGGCATTTTCGTCGTCATTGAGAAATACCAGTAAGAAAATTAACTAAATAATTTAATCACCCAAAGGAGAGAACCACTATGAGTATGTTCTGTTATCAGTGTCAAGAAGCTGCAAAAGGAACCGGCTGTAATGTTGTTGGTGTTTGTGGCAAAAAAGAAGATACCGCCCAGTTGCAGGATCTTCTGGTTTATACACTAAAAGGTTTGTCGGTAGTTGCTGTCGCCGCAAAAGGTGACAAACAGCTCGATACTGAAACCGGGTTATTTATCGCTCAGGGTTTGTTTGCAACTATAACTAATGCAAATTTTGATAATGCTCGATTTGTTGAGTTGATTAAAGCAACTATCTCTAAGCGTAACGGTTTGAAAACTGCTTGTGGTTACAGTAGTGATGCTGATGTTGTTAACTGGAATGGTGCCGAGGCTGATTTTGTTGCTAAAGGGGCTGAAGTTGGTGTGTTGTCACAGGCCAATGAGGATGTGCGCTCCTTGCGTGAATTGCTAATTTACGGCTTGAAAGGTATGGCTGCATATACTGACCATGCTGCTATGCTGGGCTTTGAAAAAGCTGAAATTTACGAGTTCATGGCTGAAGCTTTGGTTTCAACTACTAAGGATTTAAGTGTTGATGAAATGGTTGGGATGGTTCTTAAGTGTGGTGAAGTTGCAGTGACTGCAATGGCTCTGCTCGACGAAGCCAATACCACAACTTACGGTAACCCAGAAATTACTGAGGTAAATATTGGGGTTAGCAATAAACCTGGCATCCTTATTTCTGGTCACGATCTGAAAGATATGGAAGAGCTTCTTAAGCAAACCGAAGGCACTGGTGTTGATGTATATACTCATTGCGAGATGTTGCCTGCAAACTATTACCCAGCATTTAAAAAGTATGATCATTTTGTTGGGAACTACGGCAATGCTTGGTGGGAGCAAGGCAAAGAATTTGCCGCTTTCAATGGTCCAATTTTGATGACTACTAACTGTATCACTCCAGTGCAAGATGCCTATAAGGATCGTATCTACACCACTGGTATGGCCGGTTGGCCAGGAGCAGCTCACATTGGTGATCGAGCTGAAGGTGGTAATAAGGATTTTTCCGCCCTGATCGAGCAGGCGAAAACATGTGCGGCTCCAACAGAGATTGAAACTGGCGCCATCGTCGGTGGATTTGCTCATGCTCAGGTAATGGCTCTTGCAGACAAGGTTGTCGATGCGGTTAAGTCTGGTGCCCTCAAGCGGTTTGTGG
>JADGED010000062.1 GCA_016744555.1 Desulfuromonadaceae bacterium | reverse complement strand
ATTTTGTTATTAAAATTAGCAGTAAATACAACTCTAACGAATATAATATTAGCCTCCGCAGAAAAATAGCTGCAGGATTGCCAAAAAATTGCTTTGATAAACTCTGAAAAGTCATTTGTGCCTTAAATTGTTGAATTGTTAAATTGTTAAATTGTTAGATTGTTTTTTTTTTAACAATTCAACAATTTAGCAATTTTAAGCTAATTTTAAATACAAACTTATCATTTTAAATAGTAAATTGCAAGAAAAATATACAAAACTAAGAAAGCTATAAATAACAGGTATAATCATTTGATTCGATCTTTACTAGGAAGTATTTTTAGTTATTTGATTACTATCCTTAGTATTGAGGGTTTGATTTTCTTCCTTTGTTATATTTATTTATTAGCTACAGATCGAGTAGCATTTCCATGGAAGCCTTATTTGTTTGCTACATTTATCGCTCCTATAGCCACAACGTTTGTTTTCGGCCTGATTTTATTGGTTTTTAACCGCTTCTTTTTCAATGAATCCCCTCCGCCATATGAAAGTCTGCGTTCGGCGACCTCTGGCTTTGGTGGCGGCAGAACTGATAAAATTGCTACTTTTTTCCATATTACCCATAGATTGCCGATTTTGTTCAGCATGTTTTTGCTGATAGCGGCAACTGCACTCGCTTATAAACTAGATGCTATTGTTATTTATTTAGCTCAGGTTGGTGCTTCGACGGCACAATATTTGTTTTTTACTTTTATTGGAATTTTGGTTGCAGCTGCACTGGGGATCGGTGTCTGGATGTTTCTTAGTTACCGGATTAAACAAAAAACCTTGCATTCTGGTCATCAGTATCGGATGCAGATAATGGATCAATTTGGTATGGTTTTGCTGGAAGATGGAACGATGATCAATAAGGAAGGTGAGGTTGTTTATCAAGAGCAGCAACTAGTGAATAATAGTTCTACTCAAATTTCCCATAAAAACTCAACTGAACAGTTACAAATTATCGAGGAATCGTCAGAAGAAGATCAGGGTTAACTATAAGAATAGTCGGTAGGCTTGATTGTCGGTCTCTTCAATGTAGTGGTACCCTAGCTGGTCGAAGAATGATTCAAGTGATTTATCGTTTTGCTCCGGGATCTCTAAACCGATTAATACCCGTCCAAATTCCCCCCCTTGGCTACGATAATGAAATAACGAGATGTTCCAATCTTTACCCATATCGGCAAGAAATTGGGTCAAGGCACCAGATCTTTCTGGAAACCAAAAGCGATATAGTCGCTCCCTGATAGCTTCCGCAGATCGTCCACCAACCATATAACGTAAATGGGTTTTAGCTAGTTCATTGTCGGTTAAATCGATGGTGTTATAGCCTGCACTGTTTAGTTTACTAGTAAAATCGTTACGTGATTGTTCTCCACCAATCGACACGCCAATAAACAATTGTGCTTGCTTGCGTTCTGCAAGGCGATAGTTGAACTCGGTTATGTTTGTATCGTTGAGTATTTTGCTGCAAAAATGACGCAGGGCACCTGGGCTTTCTGGTATTGTTACGGCGAAAAGTGATTCGCTCCCTTCGCCGGTTTGGGTGCGTTCTGAGACGTAGCGTAGTCGTTCAAAGTTCATGTTGGCGCCAGAATTTATTACTGCTAACGTTTGCTCAGTGATGCCAGTAGTTTTAACGTATTGTTTCATCCCCGCCATAGCTAGTGCCCCAGCAGGTTCTACTATTGATCTAGTTGCTTGGTAAATAGTCTTTATTGCCCCGCAAAGCTCATCTGTTGATACCCGGACAATTTCATCCACATATTTACGGCAATAATCAAAAGTAAGCTCTCCTACCTGTCGTACTGCCACGCCATCGGCAAAAATCCCAACTGAATCTAAAGTTATGCGTTGATCAGCTTGCATTGATTGGTACATGGCGTCACTATCAACAGGTTCTACCCCAATTACTTTTATTTCTGGCGACAAGCCTTTGAGGTAAGCAGCTATCCCTGCAATTAAACCACCACCACCAACCGGGACAAAAACGGCATCAAGTTTGCCGGCACTTTGACGCAATAATTCATCTGCTACGGTACCTTGACCGGCAATTACCAATTTGTCGTCAAATGGGTGGATGTAGGTCATCCCCGTTTTTTTCTGAATTTCATCGCAGCGCTTAGCTGCTTCAGAATAGTTATCGCCATGGAGGACGATCTCAGCTCCAAACGATTTTACCGCTGCAATTTTAATTTGTGGCGTGGTAAGTGGCATTACAATTAGGGCTTTTAGCCCAAGTTTTTGCGCCGAAAATGCAACTCCTTGGGCATGGTTACCTGCTGATGCTGCAATTATGCCTTTGCTTTTTTCCGAAGCCGATAGGTGAGCTATCTTGTTATAGGCACCACGGAGTTTAAATGAAAAAACAGGTTGTAGATCTTCCCGCTTAAGGAGGATTTTGTTGTGCAGCTCAGCAGAAAGGTTGATTGCCTCCTCAAGTGGAGTTTCAACCGCAGCTTCATATACTTTTGAGGTCAGAATTTGTCGAATAATCTCTTGCATAACATTTCCACAGTTTGAGGCTATATTGTTGCTCCAAGTTTATATAATCAATAGCAGTGTTTCTGCAAGAAATGATATAGTGTTGAAAAATAAAAAAATAAATGTATTTGTTGGCTCTAAAATTAACGATATGAAATCGTTTTGAAAACTGAAAAAGGAGAATAAAGGTAATGGCTAAAATTGTTATTGATCCAAAGTTATGTTGTGGTAGTGGCCGTTGTATTGATGTATGCCCAGAAAAAGCAATTAATTTTGTGGATGGTAAAGCTGTTTTGGACGAATCTAAATGTGATTTTGATGGTATTTGCATTCCTGCTTGCCCTAATCAGGCAATCTCTTTTGAGGAAGATTTATCTGGTATGGGTTGTGGCTTTTAGTTTTAATTACCGAATTCTCCTTATTTAAGGAAAATGTAATGGTTGAAAAGGGTGAGAAAAAGGGTTTTTCCGGTTTAATGGTTTTTGGAATCATTACAATGGTGATGGTTGTCACTGCGGCAGGAACTATTTTTGCTGTTAGGGTATGGCTTTTTCCAAGCCCTTTTACTCCAGTTGCTTTAAGTCAGCAAGAAGAACGCAACCTTGAATCAAAGCTATTTAATTTTGAAAAATTGGTCGATTCTTCTACTACCGCTTCACGTTTAAGTGATAATGCCAAACAGGCTGCTGATGTAAAGCTAAGCCCAGAAGCTTATCGTGAAACCGGTGCCAATAGGACAATCAGCTTCAGTGAGCGCGAAATTAATTCCTTGTTGGCTAATAACACTAATTTAGCCGATAAGTTAGCTATCGATTTAGCCGATAATTTAGTCAGTGCTAAATTGCTCATACCGGTAGACCCAGATTTTCCCGTATTTGGTGGTAAAACTTTGCGTGTTAAAGCAGGGGTCGAATTAGCCTATAGTCGCTCAAGACCAATAGTTATCCTTAAAGGGGTTAGTGTTATGGGCGTTCCAATCCCTTCTGAATGGATGGGAGGTCTAAAAAACATCGACCTGGTTGAAAAATATGGTGGCGATGAAGGGTTTTGGAAAACTTTCTCTGCCGGAGTTGATTCTATTACCGTTGCCGACGGGCAATTATGGGTGAAGCTGAAGAAATAGCTTTTTAAATCCTTCCCATCTTTCTTAATATCTATTGTCATCTTTTTTTATTAACACTGGAGCTCCATTGCCTGAAAAATATCGTAGTTTGTTACCAACTATCTGTCTAATTATGGCTATGTTGCTTTGGGCCAGTTCTTTTGTCGCTTTGAAAATTGCTTTTCAGGGTTACCATCCGATGCAAGTGATTTTTGGACGGATGTTTATTGCCAGCCTCTGCTTTGTTGTATTTATTCCTTCGTTCAGAAAAGTTAATTGGCGCCGTCAAGATATTAAATACCTTTTGATTATGGGTATTTCTGAACCCTGCTTGTATTTCATTTTTGAAGCTAAGGCTTTAGCGTTAACTAGTGCATCACAAGCAGGAATGATTACTGCTATGCTACCGCTATTGGTGGCTATACTCGCATGGAGCTGGTTGAAGGAGAGAATAAGCAGGCAGTCTATTGCTGGTTTTTTCTTGGCAATTATTGGCGCTTGTTGGTTGAGTTTAGCAAGTGAAACAAGCCTTAATGCCCCAAATCCATTACTTGGAAATTTTTATGAATTTATAGCAATGGTTTTTGCAGCGATTTACACGGTGTCCTTAAAGCATTTGACTACTAATTATCCTGCACTTTTTCTTACCGCTTTTCAGGCATTTATTGGGAGTATATTTTTCTTTCCATTTTTGTTGCTTCCAGATGTTGGTTGGGATTTTAATTGGAATGGGACGGCAAGCTTTGCAGTAATATATTTAGGCACAATGATAACTTTTGGGGCTTATGGTTGTTATAACTATGGGGTTAGTCTTATTCCGGCAAGTAGAGCTGCTGGGTATGTAAACTTGATCCCCGTTTTTAGCGTTGTTTTGGGTATGGTAATCCTTGGAGATAAGTTGAATTTATGGCAATGGTTCGCCTGTGCCCTGGTTTTTGGCGGCGTATGGCTAAGTAGCAGCAGTGGCAAATCATCAGGTCTGTCTGCAACGAGTTAGTTATTGTTTTTTTAGGTTCCGCAATATGTATGGTAATTAATATCCCCATCACTCGCTGGATCTTGGTATGCAGAAGTATGTTCTTGTTCAATATAAGGGGAGCTAAGTACCTGTAGAAACCTTTCTGCCAAAGTTGTTTGCCCTGTTTGTTCACACTGTTGAATGGCTTTTTCTACGTGATGGTTTCTTGGAATCACTACGGGGTTATGTTGTCGCATTAGTTTTTGTACCTCGTCAGAGTGCATATCCTGTCCTTCTATACGAGTTTTCCAAAGGTTGAAAACCTCTCCAAGTTGATTATGCATTTGGGTGGTAATATCTTTAGATCGTATGGACTTAGTTAGTTGGTCAAAGGTGACGGTGTAATCTAACTTTTTGTTTTTGAGTTGGTTAAGTATTGAATCGATTAAAATTTTATCGTTAGGCTCAAGGCTGCTCAAGCCAAGCTTTTTTGCCAGCATTTCAATATATTTTTGTTCAATGCGCTCAGGTATTTCGGCAATTAATGGGGTAAGTTGATTCTTTGCTTTATCCACATTTGGATTGATTAGTGGTAGCAAGCATTCAATAAATCTCACCATGTTCCATTGTAAAATTTTAAGCTGATTGGCGTAGGCGTACCTTCCCATGTGGTCAATGGAACTGTAAACTGTATTTGGATCATAACTCCCCATCATAGCGCAAGGGCCGTAATCTATAGTCTCACCGGAGATGGCAGTGTTGTCGGTATTCATTACCCCATGGATAAAACCGACCCGCATCCAAGCAACGATAAGTTTGATTTGTTGGTCAATGACTTTATTGATTAGCCTAATGTATGGAATTGAGTTTTCTTGCTTTAACTCAGGATAATGGCGGTCGATGGTGTATTGGCATAGAGTTTTTACTGAGTTGTAATCTCTGCGTGCTGCAAAAAACTCAAACGTGCCAACACGGATATGACTTGCCGCTACACGAGTAACAATTGCCCCCGGTAATATGGTTTCTCGTTGAACTAGTTCGCCGGTATTGACTACGGCTAAACATCTCGTTGTTGGTATCCTTAAGGCGGACATCGCCTCACTCATTATATATTCGCGTATTGCTGGCCCTATTGCGCAGCGGCCATCACCACCTCGAGAAAATGAGGTGCGCCCAGAGCCTTTAAGCTGAATATCCCACCTGTTACCTTGTTTGTCAGATAATTCACCAAGTAGATGTGCTCTACCATCGCCAAGCTGTGGAACAAAGTGGCCAAACTGGTGTCCTGCATAAGCTGCTGCGATGGGTTTAGCGCTAGGCAAAATATGGTTTCCGGAAAATATTTCTGCTAAGAATTCTCGATCATTCGTCAATTTATTTGGAACCATTAGCTGCTCTGCAAGGGCGGAGTTCCACATGATAAGTTGTGGCGCTGCAACTGGGGTAGGGCGTGTTTTTTCGCAGAACACGTCACCTAATTGAGCGTATGAGTTTGAAAATGTAATCATGAGTTTTTAAATAACTTCCGATTCAAGCGAAACATTGTTGTGATAGTAATATATTGTAGATAAATAAGTGGAATTTGTATCAGAAAATATAGGCTGCTAAATTGATCGATAATTCCATTTCTCACTAAGCCATGATGGAGAAAAAAGTGGCCAAAAACAAATAACGCAACTCCTGGGCAAATTAAAGCAAGGCTGCTGGGACTAATGAACGAGCCCCTTATATAGTCGTCAAAATAATTCAATTTTTTCATTACTTTATAGCCAACCAAACCAAACATTAATTGAAGTGATAAAAATGCTCCAGTTAAAATCAGATACGAAGTGTCAGCAGAGCTGTCTTGAAAATTATGCTCAAGCCCATGCATCAACCTAACGGTTGCAATTCCTAATAAAGTAATAATCGGGATTCCTATCCATAAGCTGGCACTCGCTTCTTTGTTTATGCCATGTTCAAAAATTGCAGACATTCCAAGCAATAGTTTTATAAATGTTAACCCCAAAGCAATAACAAAGAAAAATGTTGATAATAAAAAGGCAACCCCAGAAGTGTATTTTACGTGTGACATTGCTGCAGGTGCCGCTAACCCAACCGATATCATTGCAAAGGCAAATATTCCTAGTAGTTGACTTAGATTATTGTTTTGCGCATAACCTAAATTTCCAGAAATGATGAAAGTGGTGAAATAATTGAGAAAAATTACAATTGCATAGACTCCAATTAAGAGAAACCCTAGCATCGCAAACGGGAGAAGATATTCGACAATCGTCCACAATTTCGGCACAAATACTGCGCCTAAAACAAATGATACGTTAACCGACATTGCATAGGTCAATGGTATTGCCATAAAACTTACGGCTTTATGAGATGAACGCATTTTATCGGCTTCAAGGGTTTTGCGAAAGTCTATATATTGTCCTATATTCCATAGCAGGAAGCGGAAATGGAGAAATGCAAAAAAAATAATTCCGACAAGTGCAAACACAATTAGTGTTTGTACTAATAGGGGACCATTAGTTAGCTGTGGGTATATAAAGTCAAATGTTGCTAAAGGTACCCCCTTATGCTCTATCATGAACATAAGGTACATGAAAAATGAAACAGAAAGTCCCCCACAACCAAGACTGGCGAGAAAATATATTGGAGTATAATTTGTATTGGCTTTCATAATTGGCTGTCCTTGGAAGGTGGGTAGTAGATCAAAGGTTAAACCCAAGAATAATTTTAGTAATGGCTGAATTGAGAACTATTGTACTTTAAAGTTATGCTAATGAACTGGATATCACAGTTTGATAGCTTATCAAAAAAAGGATCGTGAATACAATGTTCATGAAGCTCTATATCTACTGATTTTAGTTTCGCTTGTTTTCAGTTCTTAACAAAAGTGATATAAATTATTATTCGTGAACTTCAAAACTATTTTCCCCGACCAGGTAGATGTAAATAATATGTCAAATACTAACGCTGCTACAATACACCTTAACGATTATAAAACCCCAGCTTATTTGATCGAGCAGGTCGAACTTAACTTTGATTTGTACGATTCAGCTACTTTGGTTTCTTCCATTTTACAACTAGCATTAAATCCCGACCGCAATGGAGTGCCTGAGCCTTTGATTTTGGTCGGTGAGCAGTTAAAACTTGAAGAAATAATGGTTGATGGTACATCACTCAACTCAAATGAATATATTCAGGATGAAGAGAGTCTGCATGTTTTTTCGGTGCCGCAGAAATTTACTTTGGCGATAAAGGTGCAGATTGATCCGTTAAATAATACAGCCCTTGAGGGCCTATACCATACAAGCGGTAACTTTTGCACCCAGTGTGAAGCGGAAGGTTTTCGGAAGATAACCTATTATCTTGATCGTCCAGATGTTTTGGCGCAATTTCAAGTGCGCATTGAGGCGGATGAAAATTATCCGATTTTGCTTAGTAATGGAAATTTGCTGGAGCAGGGTAAGTTGGATTCAGGCCGCCATTATGCTGTATGGGAAGATCCTTTTCCAAAGCCGAGCTATTTGTTTGCTTTGGTGGCTGGTGATTTAGTTTGCTTAGAGGATTATTTTACGACTAAGTCGGGGCGGGAAGTATTGCTACAGATTTATGTTGAAGAGCGAAATAGAAATTATTGCGATCACGCTATGGTGTCGCTGAAAAAATCTATGCAATGGGACGAAGAGACTTTCAATTTAGAGTATGACCTTGATCGTTATATGATTGTTGCGGTTGATGACTTTAATATGGGGGCGATGGAAAACAAAGGGCTTAATGTTTTTAATTCTAAATATGTCCTAGCCCACCCTGATACGGCTACAGATAGTGACTATCTTGGTGTCGAAGGGGTAATCGGCCACGAATATTTTCACAACTGGACTGGCAACCGAGTAACTTGTCGTGATTGGTTTCAGTTAAGTCTTAAGGAGGGATTGACCGTTTTTCGCGATCAACAGTTTTCTGCCGCTATGAATTCAGCTGCGGTACAACGGATTGAAGATGTCAGAATCTTACGCCAATTTCAATTTCCTGAAGACGCTGGTCCCATGGCTCACCCAGTTCGTCCAGCTTCATATCAGGAAATCAATAATTTTTATACGACTACAGTTTACAATAAAGGCGCTGAAGTTATCCGCATGTTGCAAACGTTTCTTGGAGTCGAAAGGTTTACCGCTGGGGTGCAACTATATTTACAACGTCACGATGGGCATGCAGTAACTTGTGACGACTTTGTTACAGCGATGGCCGAAGCTGGTGATATCGATCTGTCTACTTTTAAGCGTTGGTATTCTCAAGCTGGAACGCCGCAAGTTAAAATTGAGCAGAGCTATCTTCCTGCCGATCAAACACTTACCTTGAAAGTTTCTCAGAGCTGCAAACCAACAGCAGGACAAGAGATAAAAGAACCTTTCCATTTGCCAATTAGTATAGGGTTGCTAGGTGCTGATGGTAACGATCTGCCACTACAGTTAGCTGGAGAACTGCAGTCTGTAGGAACAACTAGGGTGTTGGAATTGACTGCTGCTGAGCAGGAGTTCACTTTTGTTGGAATAAGTGAGAAGCCGACCCTGTCGCCATTGCGAGGTTTCTCTGCTCCGGTACGATTAGATTGCAACTTTAGCGATGATGAACTTGCTTTTAGGATGGCGCACGACAGCGACCCATTTAATCGTTGGGAAGCTGGTCAAACATTGGCCTTGCAAGAGTTGTTGCGAATGTATGCTGATGGGCAGCAGGGCAAGTCATTTACATTGCGTCCAGTTTTTGTTACAGCGTGGCGTAAAGCATTAAGTGATATTCAGGTCGATCAAAACTTGTTGAGTCAATTATTGACCTTGCCGAGCGAACAATACATTGCTGATCAACTTGTAGACTATAATCCTGAAACTATAAGATCAATTCGTGATGAAGCGTTGCGGCAATTAGCTGCAGAAAATCGAGAGATACTCGCACGGCGGTATGCTGAATCAGCGGTAAGTAACGTTGAATATTCTCTTGATCCTATTGCCGTTGGTAAGCGCAGTTTGGCCAATTTTTGCCTGTCGTTATTGGTACGTTTATCGGATGTTAATGCTGTTGAACAGTGCTTATTGCAATATCGTACTGCAACTAATATGACCGACCGCTTGGCGGCATTTGCTGCTGTGGTTAATAGCTCTGTTGAGCAACGGCAAGAGATTGTAGCTGATTTTTATATGCAATGGCGACACCATCCATTATTGCTGGATAAATGGTTTAGTGTACAGGTTTTGACCCATCGCGTTGATACTTTTAGCGCAGTAAAACAACTGTTACAGCACGACGATTTTGTGCTAAGTAATCCAAATCGCGTACGGGCATTGTTGGGGGCTTTTTGCCAAAATATGGCAGCTTTCCACCAGGCTGATGGTTCTGGTTATAGGTTGTTGGTTGAGCAGATTGTTTTGTTGGATAAGCGTAATCCTCAGATTGCGGCTCGCTTAGCTGGCCCGCTAACACGTTGGAAGCGGTTGGAAAAGGGGCGGCGTGATTTGCTGCAGCAGGAATTGTTACATTTACAGCAATTAGAGTTGTCGCGTGATTTAAGTGAAATTGTAAGTAAAAGTTTAATCTAGAAAGTGTCGATATAATGTAATTCCTGCAAAGGCAATATGAATATTGCTGCAGGGATGAACTAGCTAGTTATAGCGGAGTAAATATGAGTGATTATACAATTATTGGGTGTGGAGATATTGGTTTTAGGGTTGCTAAGGAGCTTATTGCAAACGGAAATCAGGTTCAAGCTACCGCTCACTTTGAAGAGGGTACAAAGGTTCTCGAATCGGCCGGAATTAAAACAGTTATTGCCAACTTTGATTTTCGTGATGATGTGCCGGATATCGCCATGAACGGGCAGCAGGTATTTTATTTTATGTCACCACAGGGTGGTGGTTTAAGTGATTATCGTATGTTTAATTTTTGCCGCTTATTAACTGCAGAAAACTGTCCAAGTAAGATTGTGTATATAAGTACCAGTGGCGTTTACGGTGATTGCGGTGGTGAAAAGGTGACCGAAGAGACACCGGTTAATCCACAGACTAGTAGAGCCAAGAGACGTGTCCACGCAGAAGGGCAGCTGCAGAGCAAAGCCGAACAATTAGGCTTTGAATTGGTGATTTTACGGGTAACCGGCATTTATGGCCCCGGACGCTTACCAATTTCGCAGCTCAAAAAAGGGCACGAGGTGTTACGCCCGGAAGAAGCACCGGCAACTAACCGTATTCATAGTCTCGATTTAGTCCAAATTAGTCTTGCTGCAATGGAAAAAGGGATTAATGGCGAAATTTACAACGTATGTGATGGAGATCATAGCAGTATGAGCCATTATTTTATGTCTGTTGCCGAAATGTACGAGTTACCCCAACCTACGCAATTAAGCTGGGAAGAGGCCGAAAAAAACATGAATCCATTGACGTTTTCTTTCTTAAAGGAATCTCGTTTGATGTCTAATGCTAAAATGGTGAAACAATTGGGAATTAAATTGCGCTACCCCAATTTAGAAGTAGGATTGCCAGCTTGTCGGATGGTTTCATGATTAGTAAAGTTTCGGCAGTAGTTAGGCCGGTTGCTGGTTTTGCTCGTGGAATTAGCTATCCTTTGCGAGCAGTTCGGTTGTTTCGTCAAAACCCAAGTTTGTTGCGATATTTAGCCATCCCATTTTTTATAAATTTGCTGGTATTTAGTGGAGCAGTATATTTTGGCGTAGATGTTTTTCAGGGAGTCCTTGATACCTATGCTCCTAGTACTGATGTTTGGTATGGGGTTTTTCTATACTACCTTGCATGGATTGTTGCTTTATTGTTGACGACCGTAGTGGTTTTTTTCTCCTTTACTGTGTTTGGAAACTTAATTGCATCACCATTCAATGAATTATTGTCAGAGCGCACGGAGCATATATTTTTAGGGACTGAAGATAGCACTCCATTTAGTTTACAGCGTTTTTTGAGTGAATCTCGCTCAGCAATTTTCACCGAAATAAAAAAACTGACAGTTTTTGTAGTTTGTATGGTTTTGCTGTTGGCAGTCAATTTTATCCCAGTTGTTGGTCAAGTTATTTATGCCGTCTTAGCTCCGGCTTTTACCCTGTTTTTTCTTGTGGTTGAGTATATGGCTTTTGTCTTGATGCGTAAGCAAATGAGTTTTGCTCAACAGAGGCGCTATATCTTTAGCCACCTTGTGTTGATGCTAGGGTATGGTTGCGGTGTTTTCCTTATGTTGGCAATACCTTTTGTCCAATTCTTCTGTATCCCTTTTGCTGTTGTTGGTGCCACCCTTTTGTGGTGTGATTTTCCTCCAAAAGCGGAATCAGGGTCGCTTGATTGATGTTCAGTAAATAATAAAACCAGTTTTTTTGTGTTTCTGGTTCAGTAGTTTAGTTAAGGGTGGAAATTTAACCCCTTAACTGTTGGGGATAGATTGGTAAAGTGTTGCTGGAGGGGGAATGCAGCCGTTATATATAGTTTTATTAGCAACTGTTTTGGGGTTGATGAGCGCACCAATTTATGCTGTTCCATTTGCCTCTGGGGGGATAATTGTTGCCTCTTTATTGGCTCTGTTTTATCTGTTTCGGCATAAAGGTAAAACCCTTACATTTGTTCTTCTGTTTGCCTCTCTCCTGATTTTTGCCAATTTACGCTATCAACTTGAACTGCCAATGCGTCAAGACGTAATTAAACTTGGCATGTTAACTAGTAAGTCTACTATTACAGGTCAGCTTACAGACGTACGTCAGTTAACTGATGGTCGTACTTGGTTGCTTGTAGAGGTTGACTCAGTTTTAGTTAATGGAGAAGCCTTTCCTTTAGAG
>JADGED010000061.1 GCA_016744555.1 Desulfuromonadaceae bacterium | reverse complement strand
ATTTTCACCATTGGCAACTACTAAATCAACCATATGCTGGTCAACTAAACGATCTAACTGATCAACCAACATACGCCGACCAGCTCGACCAACAATATCACCAATAAATAATAGCTTCACAAATTGCTCCACAACTTTATACTTTAGCAGGACACTCGATACGTTTACTTAGCGTATTCAATTGCCCGAGTCTCACGGATAACATTAACCCTAATCTGTCCAGGATAAGTCATCTCCTGCTCTATCTTCAGGGCAATATCTTTTGCCAGCACGTGCGAGAACTCATCAGAAATCTGATCACTAGAAACCATTACCCGGATCTCACGTCCCGCCTGAATTGCAAAACAACCGGTAACACCGCTGAATGATGTGCCTATCTGTTCTAACTCACGAAGGCGCTTAACATAGGTTTCCATGGTTTCACGACGGGCACCGGGGCGAGCACCAGAAAGGGCATCGGCTGCTTGAGTCAAAATAGCCAGAACCGTATCAGGTTTTTCGTCTTCGTGGTGGGCGGCAATAGCATGAACGATTTTAGGAGACTCACCATATTTTCGAGCTAAATCTCCACCGTTAACAGCATGGGAGCCTTCCATTTCATGACTGACTGCCTTACCAATATCGTGCAGCAATCCAGCACGCTTAGCCTGCTTGACATTAACTCCCAGCTCAGAAGCCATCATACCACAGAGGAATGCAACTTCAATGGAGTGGACCAAAACGTTTTGCCCATAAGATGTACGGTACTTCAACATACCCAGCAATTTGATAATTTCTGGGTGAATGCCGTGCACACCTACATCAAATGTCGCCTGCTCACCAGCCTGGCGAATTTCTTCGTCAACTTCACTCTGTGCTTTTTCAACCAACTCTTCAATCCGCGCAGGATGAATTCTACCATCGGCAATCAAACGCTCCAGTGAGATACGTGCTACTTCACGTCGAACAGGGTTGAAACCTGAGATCACCACCGCTTCAGGAGTGTCGTCGATAATTAAGTCTATCCCTGTTGCAGCTTCAATGGCACGAATATTTCGACCCTCACGACCAATAATGCGCCCCTTCATCTCATCAGAAGGGAGAGGGACAACACTTACGGTTTTTTCTGCAACAAAATCACCAGCATAGCGCTGAATCGCTAGAGCCATAATTTTCTTAGCTTTTTTATCAGCGACCTCATGAGCTTCATCTTCAATCCGCTTGATCCCTTTAGCGGCATCATGACGAGCCTCACTTAACATGGCATCGATTAACTGCTGCTTTGCCTGCTCACCCGTCATTCCTGAAAGCTCTTCTAGCTTATTTTGCTGATCTAGATATAGCTTATCGACATCTGCTTGTTTCTTTTGCAAGCGTTCAGTTTGCTGGCGCTGCTGCTGCTCACGATTGTTCAGCTCATCACTACGTTTTTCAATCTGATCCTGCTTACGATCGAGGTTTTCCTCTTTCTGTTGCAAGCGGGTTTCATGATTGTGAATTTCTTTCCGCAGTTCACGCGCCTCTTGCTCCCAATGAGTTTTTGCCTGTAAAACTTCATCTTTAGCTTGAATTGCAGCTTCTTTGCGCAATGCATCAGCTTCTTTTCCTGCGACGCTGATTATGTTTTCTGCTTCAATGGTGGCATTGTTAGTCTTTGTTTCTGATAGCTTCCGGCGCAAGAACATTCCTAAGAACACACCAGCAGCTAGCGCCACCAGAACTATTATAATTGTCGTAATATCAGTTTGCACAGTAAATCCCTCTCTTTTCAGAGTTTATAATGAACCTGCACCTTAGAGGTGACAGGAGATGAGTTTTTCTTCTGTTACTATATAGTCTAGTGGTTGATCATGTCCGGCTACCGGCAACAACTTGCACAACTGGCACTCGAAACACAAACCTACAACCACAGTTTCAACCGATTTTCCAGCTAACCACCGGTCGTAATAACCTCGCCCATAGCCTAGCCGGTTGCCTTTCATATCGAAAGCGATCCCCGGAACGACAATCAAATCTAGCGGCGCAGCGAATGCTTCAACCTTACCAGTGGGTTCAGCTACACCAAAAGTACCACAAACTAAATCATTGAGACTTGCAGCCGCAATAAATTCCATAGTATCGCCAGCCACACGGGGATAATAAACCTGCATCTGCTGAGTTCTGGCGCTTATATCAAGCTGCTGCGTTGCAACCTCATTATTAACCGGACTGTAAAGCGCCAAACGTTGAGCGGTAGCAAATGGCTCACTATCGAGCAAACGCCTCTGCGCTTGCAGACTTAGGCATTGGTAAGCCTCTGGTTCAAGCTGCCTACGGCAATTAAGATAATGCTTACGGATGGTTTGTTTAGCCATCACATCATATCCAAGTGGTGATCACAGGAGTTTATCGGCAAAAGAAAAGGTGGGGCACAAAAAAAGAGGAAAAATAGAAGGTTATACGTGCAAATCCTAATATCTGGTATAACTAAACCGTACTATATTTTACACCTGAAAACAAACATGGACTCCTTCCCCCAAAGCTGTATAAACAAAACAACCTAGCGGGAATAATCAATTTTCAGAAGGATCGCAACACCCTGCTAAGCGCAGGACAAAACACCAGATAAAAGGCGTATCTATATTTAATCTTTACTTTATACCTAACCAAATCTATCTAAAAAAAACTGACCGTAATACCACCATACACACAACAGTCAGCTTCTGAAATTTGACAATACATTGAAATTATAAACTTTAGCAACCAGAATTAACCCAACAAACCATTTTCCAACTGGTCAACCACTTGTCGCAAACGGACATTTTGCTGTTCACTGCCATTTTTTTGCTGTGCGACTAAGCGTAAATAATCTCCCGCGAGATTAAGTAGGGTCAACACAGTTAAGTCCCTAGTATCTACAGATTTCCCTAATCCCGTCTCCGCTAGACGCTCTTCTACAAATTTCACCGCCTTCTCAATCTCAATTGCCGACTCATGACTGCGCAAATTGTATTCACGGCCTAAAAGTTTGATATTCACGTTGGAATTCAAGCTTCCTCCAGTTTTACCGTATCTAGACGTTTAATAATTCGATCGATTTCAGCAAGAAGATATGCACGCTCCTCCTGCCAAACCGCCTGACCGGAACGCAGCTCCGCATTTTCAGACTGTAATTGCCTGTTTTTCTGCAACAAGGCTTCGGTGGCAAATTCTAACTGTTCCAGCAGCTCCATATTTTCCTCGTGTAACTGCTCTATTTAGCAGTATCAAACAATACAGAAACAAACATTTCAGGATCGAAAGGACGTAAATCATCAATCTGCTCACCCATACCGATAAAGCGCACCGGTACATTTAATTCTGCGGCAATAGCGACAACAATACCACCCTTAGCGGTGCCATCTAGCTTAGTCAAAGCGATACCATCCAAAGCCACCGCTTCGTTAAATAATCGAGCCTGAATTAATGCGTTTTGACCGGTGGTGGCATCCAGAACTAATAAAATCTCATGCGGCGCATCTGGGATCTCGCGATCAAGCACCCGCCGGATTTTTTTCAGTTCCTCCATCAAGTTAACCTTATTGTGCAAACGACCCGCAGTATCAAGCAGCAAAACATCAGCATTTCTTGCTACCGCAGCCTTGGCAGCGTCAAATGCTACCGCACCGGGGTCAGACCCTTCAGCATGACTTATCACCTCTACCCCTGCTCGCTCACCCCAAATTTGTAATTGCTCGGCAGCGGCAGCACGAAACGTATCGCCAGCACCGAGAATAACCTTTTTTCCACTCTGGGCAAACTGATTAGCCAACTTACCAATAGTAGTCGTTTTCCCGACGCCATTAACACCAACCACCATGATAACAAATGGGGAAGCACTGTCGACATCAAGTTGCTTGGTTTCAACCTGCAGGATCTGCCGCAACTCCGCCATCAACAATTGGCGCACTTGATCGGCACTCTCCAGCTCACCACGAGAGCGGCTCTCTTCCAACGAAGAGATAAGCTGTTGGGTTGTTTGCATACCAAGGTCTGCGGTAATCAGAATCTCTTCTAACTCCTCAACTAAATCTTCATCAATTACCGCTTTGCCACGGAGCAAACTATCGACCCGCCCAACTAATGACGACTGGGTTTTAGACAAGCCCCGCTTAAAGCGTTCAAAAACACTTAAGGTTGGTTCAGGTTCCGGCTCAATCTCGGGCTCTGCTTCTAATTCTGGCTCCGGCTCCGCCGTCAGAACTTCTGCCTCGGCTACTGCAGTTTCTTCAACCTCAGCTTCAGGCTGTTCCTCTGGCGCAGCAACCTCGGGTTCCTTTTCTGCTTCAGGGGTGATTTGCGGCTGCGACTTTTTTGATTTTCTAAATATTTTCAGTAGCAACAGTACCGACAGTAAAACAACAAGTGTAGCACCAAGGTAGATAATGCCTAAAGCTACTAGGGGTCGGTATTCCTCAGGAATATCAATGCCACTATCGAGCAGTAGTTGCGTGATGATGATAATCATCTTGTCGAGCCATTCGAGGACAACTGTAAAATCTAACTGTTTAATAAATTGTTCAAGCCGTTCCATAAAAATAAAATCCTTAACCTAACGCATTTGCGAATTATTTTCGTACAATTGAAGCAGAATCACCTTCATTGATACGAGAAGAGATAGAGCTGCGAACCGTTGCTAAGAGTTACAAATCGAACCTCAGCCCCGCGCTCATTAATGTAATCACGCCGTTGTATAATTATTCAAACACAAACTGATCACGCAATGCTTCTACACATTTACCCATTTTATATGATGCTCTAGCGGCAATGGCTTTTGCCCCCAATTGCAAAATCAAAACATACTCATCAGTCAAGGGCGCAAGCAATATTTTGTCATCTCCGGCTCGAACAACTACTTCATCCAGATCGCCACTTTCAATTTGCGCCAACGCTTCACGCAAAAAGCCGAGAATGATGCCACTATGCGCCCCTAGCACCTTAATTTCATAATCATCTATTCTGGCGACCTGATCAACAGCCTCGCCTTCCCAGTCAACAATTATAGCCCCCACGGCCCCGGGAATATCTTCTAGCAAGCGGTTCAATAAATTTTTAAATGGCATAAAACATTCCTTGTATTAAAAAGTTCATAACCTGCGCATCTAGCATCAAATCGGTCAACTTTTTTTATAATCATTGATCCGAACCGAAACCAATTTCGAAACACCTGGCTCCTGCATGGTTACCCCATACATGGTGTCTACTATACCCATAGTTCGCTTGCTATGGGTAATAA
Organism: Desulfuromonadaceae bacterium; assembly: GCA_016744555.1. Lineage (GTDB taxonomy): Bacteria > Desulfobacterota > Desulfuromonadia > Desulfuromonadales > Geopsychrobacteraceae > Desulfuromusa. Next base: position 7,238 of record JADGED010000061.1, on the reverse strand, counting down.
TAATAAATTGTGATTGTGCTGTCATCTCTTGGATAATATCTGCAAACCTATCTATATTAGCATCATCGAGGGGAGCATCAACTTCATCGAGAATACAAAACGGCGTCGGCTTGATCAAAAACAGAGAAAAAATCAATGCCACTGCAGTGAAAGCCTTTTCGCCACCGGAGAGAAGGTTAACGCTCTGCAGCCTCTTTCCCGGGGGCTGAGCTACAATTTCAACTCCGGTTTCGAGCAGATTTTCTTCATCGGTCAAGCGTAGTTCCGCCTGCCCCCCCACAAACATGCGGGGGAAAATTTCTTTAAATTTATCATTCACCAAAGTAAAGGTCTCTTTAAATAACCTTCTAGTGGTGCGATTAATTTGATTTATCGCTTTTTGCAGGTCATCCAAGGAACGATTCAGGTCATCACGTTGGCGTGAAAGAAAGTCGTAGCGCTCTTCCTGCTCTTGGTACTCTTTAATTGCCATCAAGTTGACTTCACCAAGAACTTCAACCTTTTGTTGCAGCCGCTGGTATTGCTGTTGTTGGCGCCCCAATTCATCTTCAGTCGCTTCTGGAACTCTATGTTCTTGCAAATCAACCCGATAACGCTCCAATACGTTTTGCCTGACCGCTTCAGCATCGACCTTAAGTTCGTGCTGACGGAGCTGTAATTTAGTTACCAACTTGCGCATCTCTTCGGCTTCAGCACGAACCCGATGGAACTGCCCCCGCAACTCTTCCATTTCAGTTCGCTGCTGTTCATAGCGGTCACGAATTTTCACATTGGTAAGCTGTTGCTCGTCACGCCGAGACAGTAAAATTTCAAGCTCAACCTGTAAGCGTTGATCTTTTTCATCCAAATGTTTTAACGTATCTGCAGCCGCCTGTTGCCGCTGCCGTAATTGCGACTGCCGTTGCAAAATTTCGCGTTGCTGCGCTTCAATACGCTGCAAAGTTTCCTGCCGTGCATGTTGTTGTTGCTCTAGTGCCGCTAAAGCTACTCGCTGCTTCGTTACCGCTTCACGCAACCCCTCGGTACCGCTTCGCAATTCGGCCAATTCATCTTGCCGCTGCTGCAACTGTACTTCTACCTGCTGACGCTGTGCTTCAGCCTGTTGGTTTCCCGCCGCTAACTGCTCTTTTTCGGCAATGAGGGCATCTTTATCACTATCAATTTGCTGTAGATCGGTTACCAATAAAGCTTGACGCTTATTCAAATGGTCAACTTCAGCCTGCAACCCCTGACGATCTTTTGCAATTTCTAATGCTTGCAATTCCAACCGATGCCCAGTCGATGTTGCGACAGCTTTCTCCTCTTCGAGGACCAATACCGCTTCCTGCGCTTGCTCTAAATCGGCCTGGGCAGAAGTCAACTGCTGTTCTTGCTGATCAATAGTGATTGACATTTCATCTAGTTGGCGCTGCCGGTGCAACAAACCGACTGAACTGTTAATGGTTGCACCACCTTCCAGCACCCCACGCCAATCAAAACAAGTACCATGGCGATCAACCAACGTTACCCCGATAGGAAGCTGTTGCTGAAAATAGGGTGCAACATCATCAACCAGAAAAACACCAAGCAAAAGCTGAACAACCTTTGCTTCCGCCCCTGCCACCGGAGTTACCAAGTCGAGCAATGGCACACCGGCTACAAAGTTGAATGACTCTGATTGTTCACATGGCAGCAACATCGTCCCACGAAACTGCTGTTCAGTCAGGAGCTGGATATTTGCACTCGCCCCTGCAAGCAGTGACAACGGGACTGCCTGTAGACGGTTACCTAGAGCCATTTCCACCGCAACTTCGTGCTCGGCGGCTACCTTAACTAAATCAACCATAATTTGTGCATCGGCATCAGCAGATAAAAGGGCTCTGGTGCCGTCACCATAACCTTCGAGATTACGTTGCAAATCGGCCAAAGAACCGTGCAAAACTTGATTCTTTTCCAACTGCTGGCGTAGCGTCCGTTGTGCCGTTTCCCGCCCGAACAAAGACTTTTTTTGCCCCAGCAATTGTTCCTCGAGGCATTCACTACGCTCAACTAGTTGATCTTGCTGATCCTTGACCTGCTCCAACTTGACTCGCAATTGCTGCTGCTGTTGTTGCAGTTGTTGTTGCTGCTGTTCAATCGTGGCAGCATCACTAACCAAAACTTGTCGCCGATCGACTTCGACAACTAACTGTCTATCAATTTCTACCCCTCGGGTAGCTAGACGACTGTTTTGGGCAAACAGTTCCATTAACTCTTTGCGTGCCGTTTCAACTTGAACATTAAGTTGCTGTTCTTGTAGCAAACGTGCTTGCAACGCAGTCTCGCTGTTGGCAACTTCGCAATTCAAAATCTCAAGCTGCGACTTACCCGCTAAATCCCCCTGCCCTAACTGTAGAAGTTCTGCTTGCAGTTCATTAGTACGCCTATCACGGTCTTCCTGTTCCGCTACATTCTCTTTATTCTGCAAGTTGAGATGTTCTTGCTGGCGGGTTACCAATATCCGTTCATTTTCAATGCGCTGTACTTCAGAACTTAAATGATAAACTTGTTCCTGCGCTTGACTATGTTCTTTTTCTGCCGCGACAAGTAACAATTGCTGCTCTTCGAGACGTAGGTCATCATCCTCTAAGCGGCCATCAAGGCGAGCAAGAATTGTCGCTTGCTCCGCTTCGTGCTCGATAACCGTTGTAATCTCGGCTACCAACTGCTGAAACTTATTGCCACTTAAACTAAGCTCAAGTTGCTTCATTTCGCTACGGTAATCACGATATCTTTCGGCCCGTTGCGCCTGCCGTTTCAGGCTTCCAATCTGTCGTCGCACCTCGGCAACAACATCGCCCAAACGGACTAAGTTTTGCCGCGTAGCATCCATTTTGCGCAGGGCACTTTTTTTCCGTAACTTAAACTTTGTCACCCCGGCAGCTTCTTCAATCAAAGTCCGCCGCTCTTCGGGTTTGGCACTGACCAACATCCCGACTTTGCCTTGTTCAATAATCGAATATGCACGGGCACCGACACCGGTATCCATAAATAATTCAGTTATATCAAGGAGACGACAGGGGGTTTTATTGATAAGGTATTCACTCTCGCCACTACGATAGAGGCGACGAGTAACCATAATTTCGGCAAAATTTTTATAGGCAGCGGGACAAATCCCAGCCCGATTATCAAAGATAATCGATACCTGCGCCAGCCCCTGAGGTTTACGAGATTCACTGCCACCAAAAATGACATCTTCCATCATTCGGCCACGTAAATTGCGTGGATTTTGTTCTCCCATCACCCAACGAATAGCATCAACGACGTTACTTTTCCCGCACCCATTAGGGCCAACAACACCGGTAATCCCATGCTCAAAGCTTAACGAAACTTTGTCGACAAAAGATTTAAAACCTACGATATCGAGACGCTTAATCTTCATACAGCTTTAAGAGGATTCCTTGGGACTATCAATCTGAAATCGCAAACCAACTGCTCATACCAATATGATATAATCAGTCCTGTGGGGTCGTCATATTATCAGGGGGGTGAAACCATGTAAAGAATAGATGTCGAGGGTAGAATAGCAGCCCCGCCACAACCTAATGTTACACAATTATCCTTGCTGGGTTTATGCTAAACCGCTATGGTAGTCAGGTTGCAAAAACCCTTTTTGTAGGAACGCTATCGATGGATGCATCAACCTTCCGCTTTCGCCTCAGAATCAGCCTGTATGTGCTGATCCTAGTCGCTACCTTCTCTGCATTCTTTGTCTTTTACCTAAGTCAACTAGACCTTAATGTCTATCGTGTTTCAATCGAGCAGCAACTCAGCTCGACCCTTAAGAGACCCGTTCAAATAAACAGGTGTAAACTCACTTTCAGCCGCGGGCTAGCCGTCGCCCTAGAAGGCCTACAGGTTGGTAACGATGATGACATCGTAGCAGATATTCCTTACGTTACCGCCACATTAAAAATATGGCCTCTATTGCGCGGCAATTTTATCCTTGCTGAGGTGCAAGCAAAAAACCCCACCGTAAAGCTGCAAATCCCAGCTGAACCACACATAGAAGACGACAATCCAAGCTACCTTCTCAACGGCCTCGGAATCAGCACCTTAAGTATCGATAATGGTGATTTAACCATTTCTTGGCAAGATAAGCAGGGGGATTTGCACGAATTTCGTGTCATCAAAATAAATACCCAATTAAACAACTGGAGTTCTGGCAAAATTGGTCAACTAACAATAAGTGGAAAGCTGCTTGAATATGGCACAGACTTCCTCCTCGATACTCGACTTGTCTCCAGCAAAAACCCTAACATTTGGAGAAATGAGGAATTTAAAACCAAGCTAAAAATTGCAAACTTCCCAGCCCGTAAAATTCTTGCTAGCAACTATCAAGGTCTGCCAGAATTGCTTAATATGGACATTTCATGCCAAGGAATCCCAGCTACAGGAACAACGCTCAACCTAACCATAGCCGGAACTGACGTACGCCAACAAGTCCTTTCGCTCTCGGGACTTTGGACCTCATCTAAACAGCAAGACTTAATTTCAAACATAACTGGTGAGCTACTAAAGCTCCCCTTAAGCGGCAACATGGATCTTAGCCGCAATACTGACCAAACCTCCCTAGTTGGACAACTTGGTATAGAGAATTATTCCCTGTCGCCACAAACTTTTGCTGCGTGGCGAATTCCCAATAGCAAACAACTAACCGGCGGCAAACTCGACAAGCTAATGATTTCGATGAATCAAACTTGGGAGAGATCTAAGGGGCTAAGCACTGTTCCAAATATGCTTTTCGACTTAGCCGTATCTAATCTAACTTGGGACCTACCAGAGTTTAAACAACTAAACGATTTGTCAGTTGCCCTAACCTTGCAGGATAACCACCTAGCTATAAAAAAAGGGATCCTAGTTGGTGCTAACCACTCTTTTTTCTTTTCTGGTGAAATTTCTTCATTATTCCGGCAACCACAATTAGAATTAGAGCTAAACTTCAGTTCCGAAATTACCGACCTTGCCAACCATACAAAGTTGGCTAAAGACTGGGATATCACTGGTAGCTTGCCCGGTGCTCTTAACATTCATGGGCCACTTGCAAACCCAACCTTTACATTGCAAGCCGATCTCAGTTCCATTGAGGCGAAAATGGGGATGCTGCTACAAAAAAAAGCAACTGACCGGGCAAAAATATTTTTGCGCGGCCATTTCGAACCCAACAAATTCTATCTCGACAGGCTTGCTTTTGACCTAAACGATTTCAACCTTACCGCTGATGGCAACCTAGAACTAAATAAGCAGCAGTATTTATTTAAAACAACATCGATTGAACTCGGCAAATTACAAGCATACTCACCACTACTAAAAAGAATCGACCTTACCGGCAATGTTACAGCAGAACTTACACCTCAAAACAATGAATTACAGGCAACTATAAATATTAATAGCGGTGGTGCACATATAATTGATCTCCTTGGTGACATCAAAAGTGCCAGCGGAGAAATAAGTTTAGATCGCCACGGTTTTACCTTCAAAAAATTTAAAGCATCCCTAGGAGATTCACCATTTATTGTCGATGGACGTTTCACCAACTGGCGCGACCCGCTACTTGTTCTTGATCTAAATGGCAAAAAAGCTCGGGCACAAGACATTGTATTTTCCAGCCGCAATCTTAACCTCTACGACTTAACTGGCCAGCTGCAAATTGATGCAGGAAAAATAAGCTTTACCCCCGTCAACGTCCGCCTAGAAGATGACACCATCGCCACAGTTAAGGGGAACGTCAGCTTTAAAAACCCCTTGGTAGACCTCGACATAAGCGCTGATAAAGTTGATGTACTCGACATTATAAATTTATTTGTCGATGAACAATCAAATCAACAAAAAACCAGCGAACACAAAGGAGCGCCGTTAAATATAAAGGTTTCTGCCAAACAAGGCAAAATCGGCGGGCTCAGCTTTAAAAACGCCAAAGGACTAATTACAGGAGACGACCAACAACTTGCCGTCTACCCACTAAGATTTGAAAATGGTGCCGGTTGGTGTGAAAGCAAAATAGAATTTGATTTTAACGACAAGATAATGCCATTAAAAATTTCTGGACACGCCGAAAACATTGACGCCTCAGTCGTCTACCAAGACGTATTCGCAAAACCAGGCTTAATCAGTGGGCTACTTAAAGGGGATTTTTATATTGCGGGGAATCCACGCAATGAAATTTTTTGGGCAAACGCTAAAGGTGGAATTCACGCAGAAATAAAAGATGGTACCTTGCGTAAATTCCACGGTTTAGCAAAAGTGTTCTCGCTACTTAATGTATCACAGATTTTCTCTGGCAAGCTTCCAGATATGGACAAAGACGGAATGCCATTTACACTCCTAGACGGAAGTGTAGAGATTGGTGACGGAGAGGCCAAAATAGAAGATTTAAAAATTACCAGCGTCGCCATGAATCTTTCTGTCGTGGGCTCTCACCACCTTACCAGCAACACCCTAGACTTTATGTTAGGAATAATGCCATTACGTACTGTAGACAAAGTCATATCTGCCATTCCATTAGCCGGCTGGGTACTAACGGGTAAAGACAAAGCTCTGCTAACAGCCCATTTCAAAATTGTTGGAGATGAAGAGAACCCTAAGGTCACAGCAGTTCCAATAAGCTCCGTTTCAAATGTCGTATTTGGCATCTTTAAACGCACCTTTGGACTACCGGGAAAAGTTGTCGATATGTTTAAAACCGCACCGCCAAAAGTGACACCAGAAAACTGAAAATTCAACTATGCTTAAGATTTATCCCCGACATAGACAGTAGCAATTCCAAAAGTTTGATCAGCATACTGGGTACGCTTAAAACCAGCATCCTGCATCATTTGTGAAAACTCGTCTTGCGATGGAAATTCAATAACAGAATCTGGTAAATATTGGTAAGCACTCCGCTTTCTAGATATAAGTCCACCTAGAGCGGGGAGGATTTTTTGAAAGTAGAAATAATAAATCTGGCGAAATAGTTTACTTTTAGGGTTCGAAAATTCCAGAATTACAGCTCTACCATTAGGCTTAAGAACACGAAACATTTCGCGCAAACCGGCTTGGCGATCCACAACGTTACGAATTCCAAACGCAATAGTAATGCCATCAAAAGTTTCATCGGGATGAGGAATCTCTTCACAAGGGGCATTAACCAACATAATCCGTTTGCCATAGGGCGATTCTTGTAATTTAGCCTGCCCCTGAACTAACATTCCCTGAGTAAAATCTTCACCAACTATCGTTAC
>JADGED010000060.1 GCA_016744555.1 Desulfuromonadaceae bacterium | reverse complement strand
GGTATGGGTATTCTCTAGCTGGCCCACATATAGAAGATTTTATTTTTTTGGTTAATGATCAAGATATAAATAAATATTCATCAGAAGGTCAAAAAAGATCTCTACTACTCAGCTATAAACAAGCTCAACTTTTAGATTACAAAGATTTTTGTGGTTATTATCCAATATTATTATTGGATGACATAGGCACCGAATTAGATGATACAAGAAGAGATAAAATTTATAATAAGTTATTAGCTGATTCTGGGCAGGTTTTTATAACAACAATAAATTTACCCAATATTAGTTTTGCAAATACTAAAATTTATAATGTAAAAAATGGTATATTTTCCAGATATTTAATTGATTGATTAAGGATAATTATGTCAGAAGAAAAAAGTTACGGCGCAGAAAGTATTCAAGTACTAGAAGGTCTGGAAGCAGTTAGAAAAAGACCAGCTATGTATATTGGTTCAACTTCGGTAAATGGTCTCCACCATTTAGTTTACGAAGTAGTTGATAATTCAATTGATGAAGCACTAGCTGGTTATTGTGATGAAGTTAAAGTTGTAATTCACGAAGATAATTCTGTGACGGTTGAAGATAATGGCCGTGGTATTCCAGTCGAAATGCATGAAAAACAAAATAAATCTGCTGCTGAAGTTGTAATGACAGTATTGCACGCAGGTGGAAAATTTGATGACGAGGGAGACGGAGCATATAAGGTTTCGGGCGGGTTACACGGTGTTGGTGTATCGGTAGTTAATGCTTTATCTAGCCAAGTTGATTTGGAAATTAGAAGAGAAGGTAAAGTATATCGGCAAAGCTATAATAAAGGTGTACCGGCAGCACCGTTAAAAGAAGATGGGGAAACTATAAAACGTGGAACCACAATAACTTTTTGGCCAGATACAGAAATTTTTGATACTTCAGATTTTTCCTTTTCTACCCTTTCGCAGCGTTTGCGAGAATTGGCTTTTTTGAATGCCGGGGTAAAAATAGTTATAAAAGATGATCGTACTGAAAAAATAAATGAATTTATCTATGAAGGTGGAATTAGTTCTTTTGTTGAATACCTTAATCGGGCTAAATCAGTAATTCACAGCCAGCCAATTTATTTTAAAGGGGTAAAAGGTGGGGCTGAGATAGAGATAGCTATTCAATACAATGATGGTTATGACGAAAAAATTTACTCTTTTGCCAATAATATAAATACCCACGAAGGTGGTACCCACCTTAGTGGCTTTAAGGGTTCCTTAACCCGTACTATGAATAGCTATGTTACTGCCAATAATTTACTTAAAAACGTTAAAGTTGCCATTTCTGGCGACGATATGCGTGAAGGTATAGCAGCAGTTATTTCGGTAAAGATTCCCGATCCACAATTTGAGGGGCAGACGAAAACTAAACTGGGTAACTCTGAAATTAAGGGTTACGTAGAAACTATGATGAACGACCAGTTAGCAACCTTCTTGGAAGAAAATCCACAAGTAGCTAAAAAAATATTAGAAAAAGGTATAGAAGCTGCCAGAGCACGAGAAGCAGCACGAAAAGCCCGTGACTTAACCCGCCGCAAAGGCGCTTTAGAAGGTCTTTCTTTACCGGGAAAATTGGCAGATTGCCAAGAAAAAGATCCATCCTTATGCGAAATTTACCTAGTCGAGGGTGATTCTGCTGGTGGTAGCGCTAAACAAGGTAGAGAGCGTCGTTATCAGGCTATTTTACCTTTGAAAGGTAAAATACTAAACGTCGAAAAAGCTCGGTTTGATAAATTGTTAACCTCGAACGAAATTCGCACGTTGATAACGGCGATGGGGACAGGAATAGGCAAAGATGATTTTGATGTAGCTAAGTTGCGCTATCATCGCATCATCATAATGACTGATGCCGACGTCGACGGTTCTCACATCCGTACCTTGTTGCTAACTTTCTTTTTCCGGCAAATGCCAGAAATTGTTGAAAGAGGTCATCTTTATATAGCCCAACCACCATTGTATAAAGCTAAACGTGGCAAGCGTGAAATATACCTTAAAGATGATGATGCGCTGTTAGATTACCTCCTAGATACCGGTACTGATGGGGTTAATCTAGAGATGGAAGGCGGTAATAAAACCCTACGTGGCAAGCAGATAATTCCAACCTTGCGCAATATTTTAAATTATAATCAACTGTTTGAAAAAATTGTAAACCGTGGTGTACCGGGAGAAGTTTTAAAATTATTTATCAAAGGTAAAATACGTAATGGTTTTGCCGATAAATCTAACCTTGAACCGCTTGCCGAAATTTTACGTCAACAAGAAGCAGGGGCAACATTTGTAGTTAAGGAAGACCCCGATCGCATTATGGTTACCTTTGGTAATTTGCATGCCCGCATAGATAGACAAATGATAGAAATTCTATCCTCGCACGAATATAAATTGTTACTCCAAGCGTATAAGCTGGTCGAAGAAGTATGTCAGAACGACCCGGTCGTTTTAATTGATGAAGGTAAGGAAGATATTGAAATTACCAGCCGCGAAGAATTACTAAATATTTTCTTGGCGCGGGCGAAAAAAGGTCAATATATCCAGCGTTACAAAGGTCTAGGTGAGATGAATCCAGATCAACTTTGGGAAACTACTATGGATCCTGATAAACGGGTCTTATTGCAGGTAACCATTGAAGATGCAGTTAGAGCAGACGAAATTTTCACTATCTTAATGGGCGATCAAGTAGAGCCTCGGCGTGAATTTATCGAGATGAATGCATTGCAGGTTGCTAACTTAGATGTTTGATAATATTTGAAGTTATAGCGGCAATAAATATTTGTTCAAAAATTGAACTTCCAAGATAGGAAGTTTGGAGGAATTAGATGTTGTTAGAGCAGAATAAAGTTACTGTTAATATCGTTGATGAGATGCGTAAGTCCTATATGGAATACGCTATGAGCGTTATCGTCGGTCGGGCGTTACCCGATATTCGTGACGGTTTAAAGCCAGTACACCGGCGCATTTTGTTTGCTATGCACGATTTAAATAACGATTTCAATAAGCCTTATAAAAAATCGGCACGTGTGGTTGGCGACGTTATTGGTAAGTACCACCCCCACGGTGATACCGCTGTTTACGATACTATCGTTCGGATGGCACAAGACTTCTCCATGCGCCATCCTCTAGTTGATGGTCAGGGTAACTTTGGTTCTGTAGATGGTGACCGGGCAGCAGCCATGCGTTATACCGAAATCAGAATGGACAAGTTAGCCCATGAATTGATGATCGATATAGATAAAGAGACTGTAGATTTTGGTCCCAACTACGACGATTCATTGCAGGAACCTTTAGTTTTACCCTGTAAATTTCCTAACTTGTTGGTTAATGGATCCGAAGGTATTGCTGTTGGTATGGCAACAAAAATACCACCACATAACCTTGGCGAGGTAATTGATGGACTCATTGCGCTGATTGAAAACCCCCGCATTGAAGTAGAAGAGTTAATTGAAAAAATACCAGGTCCAGATTTTCCTACTGCCGGTTTTATCAATGGTAGGGAAGGAATTCGTGAAGCCTATACCCATGGTCGCGGCATCGTGCAAATGCGGGCTAGAGCACTAGTAGAAGTCGATAGACGTAGTGGACGGGAAGCATTAATTGTAACTGAGCTACCATATCAGGTTAATAAAGCACGTTTGATCGAAAAAATTGCGGAACTGGTAAAAAATAAGAAAATTGAAGGTATTTCCGATTTGCGGGATGAGTCTGACCGCGAAGGAATGCGGGTAGTTATCGAGTTAAAGCGCGATATGATACCCGGTGTCGTCCTGAACCAATTATATAAAATGACTTCAATGCAAGGCTCGTTTGGCATCATCATGCTAGCTATTGTTGCTGGCCAGCCTAAAATACTAAATTTACGTGAAGTACTAGATAGTTTTATTACCCACCGTCAAGAAATTGTGACCCGACGTTGTGTGTTTGAGCTGAAAAAAGCAGAAGCTCGTGCCCATATTTTGCTTGGTTTGAAGCTGGCACTAGAAAACCTTGATGAAGTAATCAAGATCATTAAAAGTAGCGCTACTCCAGCAGCAGCGAAAAAAGGTTTGATCGAACGATTCTCTTTTTCCGATATTCAGGCACAAGCAATTCTGGATATGCGCTTGCACCGTTTAACTGGTCTTGAGCAAGGAAAGATTATAGAAGAACTCAAGCAGGTAATGGCGCAAATCGAGCGTCTAAAAGAGATCCTCGCCAGTGAAGTCGAGATTCTTAAAATAATTAAAGTTGAATTGATCGAACTGAAGGAGAAGTTTGCTAACCCTCGTCGCACCGAAATTCTCGATCGTACTGCCGACCTCACTTTGGAGGATATGATTGTTGAAGAAGATATGGTGGTAACGGTCACCCATGGTGGTTATATCAAACGTAATGCGGTATCGCTGTATCGGGCGCAGAGACGTGGTGGTAAAGGGCGTAGCGGCGTTAAGACCAAAGAAGAAGATTTTGTTGAAAACCTCTTTATTGCTTCCACCCATGCCTATGTGTTGGTATTTACCGACCGTGGTAAGGTTTATTGGCTTAAGGTGCATGAAATACCACAGGGTAGTCGTGCCTCTCGTGGTAAAGCCATTGTTAACCTGTTGCAATTGGATAAAGAAGAGCGAGTAATGACAATTTTACCGGTTAAGGAGTTTGAAAAAGACCAGTATATTGTCACTGCAACCGCCAAAGGTATAATCAAAAAGACCGAATTGATGGCATATTCCAATCCTCGGGTTGGAGGTATTATTGCCCTGACTATTGATGAAGGCGATAGCTTGATTGAAGCACGCTTAACCGATGGTGAACGCGACCTCTTGCTGGCAAGTCGTAACGGTAAATCGATACGTTTCCCTGAAGGCAATGTTCGTGCAGTGGGTCGTCCAGCTCGTGGAGTACGGGGTATAACCCTAGAAGGTGATGATGAAGTAATTGGTTTACAATCAGTTTCTGCTAACACATCTTTAGCGTTAGTTACAGTAACCGAAAATGGTTATGGAAAACGTACCAATATTGGTGAGTATCGAGTACAAAGTCGTGGCGGTAAAGGGGTTATTACCATTAAGACCAATGAGCGCAACGGTAGGGTTGTTGCTATTCGGATGGTTGAGGACGACTCAGACCTAATGTTTATTACTAACCGCGGCAAGTTGCTACGCACAAACGCCGGCAATATCCGTTCGATAGCCAGAAACACTCAGGGCGTCAGAATGATGGTGCTGGAAGAAGACGAATTAATTGTTTCGGTTGCCAAGTTAGCAGAGAAGGATAATGCCGATGGAGCTGCAGCAGCTGAAGAAGCAATTGAAGCGGGACCTGAAACAACAGCGGGCGACGAACCAGAAATCTAGTCGTTGGTACCTGCTTTTTTTCCTACTGCTGGTAGTTGGCGCAGGTAGTGTTTGGTTTTTTTTACAACCGCAACCAGAACAAGCGCAACGGGTGTTTGCAAATTGTGTCAAGCTTGAGGGTAATGGCAAGCTAAATTCCGCCGAAAAGTGTTACACCAAGGTGTATCAAGATTATCCTCAGGCTAATGAAGCGGCAGCAGCTCTGCTTAGTATAGGTAAAATAAGGCAATATGATCTTCAGGATGAGCAATTAGCATTGCTTAGTTACCTGCAATTAGAGCACGATTACCCCACAAGTCAACTGGTGCTGCCTGCACGTGAAGAGGCGGCTCAGATTGTCAAATATATGCAGCGTAATTATTCTCGTGCCATCGAATTTTATCAGCGGTTACTTGATTTAAATGCTGGCACACCAGATCAATATTATTTTGAAATTGCAGATTGCTACTTCCACCTTGAAAACTTTTCGCAGGCACGAATAGAGTTGGAAACCCTGCTGGAAGAATACCCAGCAAGCGCATTAGCTGACGATGCACTGTATCGTAAAGGGGCAATTTGGTTGCTTGAAGGTGATTCAGACGCCGCACGGCTCGACTGGCAAAAGTTGATTAAAGAATTTCCCGATAGTAGCCACAGAGTTGCAGCCGAGCTTGATTTGGCTAGATTGTTGGAAGAAGAAGAGTTTCTAAAAGAGGCCCTATTACTCTACCAACAGCTGAACGAAAGCAATAAATCTCTCATGTTGCAAAATAAAATAAAACATTTGCAACAGCGGATTGTGAAAAAGAAAGAGGCAATATAGATGGATAGAACTATTGGCGTAATAGGAGCTGGCAGTTGGGGGACCACATTAGCAAATTTACTTGCCGAACAAGGGCATAAGGTAACTTTGTGGTGCTATGAAGCAGACTTGGCCGAACGAATGGAGCAAGGTAGGGTTAATGACGTATATTTACCCGACTTCAAATTATCTGCGAACCTACAAGTTACCAGTGAGTTAAGCCACGCAGTCGCTACTAAAGAGTTACTTCTCTATGTAACGCCGTCACAAGTTACCCGTCAGGTGTTACGTCAATCGTTACCCAATATTGCTCCGGCAACAATAATAGTATCAGCTTCCAAGGGGATTGAAAATGACAGCTTGATGCTATTGTCACAGGTTTTTGAAGAGGTTTTGCCGAAAAATATGCATCCTCAGCTTGGTTTCCTCTCTGGCCCCTCTTTTGCCAAAGAGGTTAGTTCCGGTATGCCAACTGCAGTTGTCGCAGCAGCACCTAATGGTAGTGTTGCTGCTGCAATCCAAGAAATATTTAGTACCGAAAAATTTCGGGTTTATCGCCATAACGATATTATCGGAGTTGAACTTGGTGGGGCAATGAAAAATGTTATTGCACTAGCTGCTGGAGTTGCCGATGGTCTCGGTTTTGGTCACAATACCAGGGCCGCTTTGATTACTCGTGGCTTAGCTGAGATGACCCGTTTAGGGGTAAAGCTTGGTGCAGCAACGGAAACATTTGCTGGTCTAGCAGGTATGGGTGATCTTGTTTTGACCTGTACTGGTGACTTGTCACGTAATCGTAGTGTTGGTATGGAGCTTGGCAAGGGGCGTACCTTGGAAGAAATTATGTCGGGTATGCAAATGGTAGCCGAGGGGGTAAAAACTACCTTGTCAGCATATCAATTAGCTACCAGGCTAGAAGTAGAAGTTCCAATTATCGAGCAGATGTATCAAGTTTTGTATCATCAAAAAGATCCACGCCAAGCTGTAGTAGATTTAATGTCGCGCAATTTGACCAGTGAAATATTATAGGTGAAGAAAATGAAATATTTATTAGTGGGGTTAATGCTTTTATTAAGCACATCGGCATGTAATAGAACAGTAGTAGAAACCGTTGCTCCATCAGCACCAGCGCCAGATATTGTTATGGTCGAAATGCAAACGAATAAGGGGGTTATTCAGCTTGAGCTAAATAGAGCTATGGCACCTATTACAGTTGAAAACTTTCTCTCTTATGTGGATGAAAAGTTTTATGATGGGACAATTTTTCATCGGGTAATCGAAAAGTTTATGATTCAGGGGGGTGGTTTCGATCAGCAGTTACAGCATAAGGCTACCCACCCTTCTATAAAAAATGAAGCTAGTAACGGTTTGAAAAATAGTTATGGCACAATCTCTATGGCCCGTACTGGCGTAGTAGATAGCGCAACGGGTCAGTTTTTTATTAATCTAGTGGATAATAATAATCTTGACCATTGGGGGACCTCTCCTGGGGCCTATGGTTACGCAGTATTTGGTAAAGTAACTGCAGGAATGGATGTAGTCGAAAAGATAGGAAAAATTAAAACAATTTCTAAAAGTTCTTTGTTTCAGAGTTACCCAGAAGAGCAGATAGTTATAGAATCGGTTCGCCGAATTTAAGTAGTAAGCTGCTAAATAAAACGGTCGGTGCAGATTATGGCGAAGTTTAAGGCAATGAGTTATAACATCAACGGAGCGCGTAATGCCGCTGGTGAAGTTGCACCTGATCTCTGTGCGGCAGTAATTAAAGAGCAACAGCCAGATTTAGTTATGCTCCAGCGCATTGGATCGCCTATTGGTCTCAGTTCCGTTGAACATTTGGCTGAACGGGTTGGTTTATCTGTCTACGGATCTGGTTTAGAAGGTGGTTGCGTATTTTTATCCCGCTTCCCTCTTAACTATTTGCAAGAAATACCGCTGGGAGCAGATGGATATTGTTTACAGGCTGACCTCGAACTAGAAAATGAACGCATTCATCTATTTAACCTTACCCTTTCATGGAACCTACAACAGCGCCATAAACAGCTACAGTTACTTATGGGGGAAGAGTTTCTAAACAACCCATCATTGACCTGTGCAACCATGGTTTGCGGCGACTTTGGCCTGCCGTTGTGGGGCAAAGATATAGTTAAGCTGCGCGACAATCTTCGGCGTGCCGTTTATCCAGTTTGGAGTGCTAATTTCCCCAGTAAACTGCCGCTGTGGGGGAGAGATCGTACCTACTTTCGTGGTCCAATCAGGGCTTTAGATGGCAGTATAATTATGACAGCAGCAGCTCGTGAAGCATCAGCTCACCTACCTATAGTATTAACCGTTGAAACCCGTGAAACGAGAGTTACGCTTAAAACCCCAAAGCGGCTAAGAGTTTCCACTAAACAAGCAAACCCTGTCTGTGGATAACCTGTTAAAAAACTATTAAAATGGTTAAGTGTGTGTGCTCATTGCTGGTTTAGAGCTAAATAGTTAACGTTTTAAACCCGAACGTTTGGTGTGCGTTTAAGCAATTGTCGTTTAATTCTGCCATCTAACAATTGGGTAGATTAGCAAGTAAGCATTTGACTAGCTTAATTGCTATGTTGTAATGTTTGTGGATATGCGGATGGGGTAGATTAACTAGCGAGCCGTTATAAAATCTATATTCAATATTGCAGGAGCCCAAATGCTTGAAGCGGGTAAGCAGTTCAGTGTCTATACAATAACAGAAGTTATCAGTGAAACCGACACCCATACTTGTTGTCTCACCAAGGACCCTTTTTTTAGCCGAACCCTTCTAATAAAGCTTTTTCCGCTCGAATTTTATCATAATAAGCAGCAACGTGAAGAGTTTGAAGCTGGGCTGGAGCAACTTATTCTTTTAGAGCACCCCTCCATTGCCCCTATCTTTGATTCTGGGTTTGCCGAAAACTTTTTTTATTACACCACCAGTTACCAACACCAGCTACCATTATATGATCAGACCATCGAAAACCCCACCGATAACGAAATCATGGCATGGGTCCGCGATATTGCTTGTGCTTGCGAATATGCTCTGGCAGCCGGGGTAGTACACGGTCGTTTAAGTATAGATGATTTGTTTGTTGGTGAAGATGGTCAGGTAATAATTGCCGACTTTGGGGTGCAATACTACCTAGAGTGTTTCTTGCAAAATGTGTCGTCTGAGTTGTCAGAAGTTAGCATCTTGACCGATCTAGGATTAATTCAGCGGCAACTTTTGCAACCACTAAGCAAAGATATCGATGGGTTGGAAGAAGAAATATTGGCTGGAATTGTAAATGGTCGGCTGCAGGAAATAACCGCACGTTTACTACCTGAAAATGAAAAAAGTTACCGCTCGATTGCTGAATTATTACCAGAACTTGAATCTCTGTTAGTTGCAGAACCGGTAGAAACTCGGCCAATGGTACAGCAAAATAAGCTACAAGAATTAGACGATACTGAGATTTATCTTCATGAAAGAGAATTGGTTTTACCCCAATTAAGGGAATTGATCTCCGAAAAAAACCGTTACAAAGCATTGCTAGATGAAGCTTTGATTGATCATAATAAGTTAGAAAGTTGTTTACGAAAAACGAGGTTAGAATTAGAGCACGTAACTACATTACAACTTGAGGCACCGCAGCTAAATCAAATTAAAAGCCGCAAAAATGTAGTTGGATTGGTGGTGGTTGGGTTTGCTCTAGGAGCAATTTTGTCAGCAGGTTATTGGTATACGGTGTTACGAAAAGATGTACAACCGTCACTGGTCATAGTAGAAGCAACAGATACTACAAGTGATGATAGTGTTGTTGCGGTTAATGTGGAGCCAAAAGATGCGGTAACGATAGAAGAATTACCCCCAACAGTTATAAGTAGTGTTGCTAAAGTAGAAGAGGTTGATACTGTTGTTGTGAAAGATTCTGTAATTACCGAAGTTAAATCACAATCGATCCCAATTGTGGTCGAAAGTAGCTCATCTTGGGTTGCTGCTGGGTCAGAGTTTAATGTTTCTCCAAATGTATCAATAGCTGTGAAAGAAAAGAAAATTATCCCGTCGGTTGCGGATTTATCGGTTTATGATCGTACTGTTATCTTTAGTACAATCAGGAACTGGGCAGATGCTTGGTCTCAACAAGATTTGCCCACCTATTTGTCATATTACAGCGCTAGCTATATTCCTGAAGGTGATATTAGCTATCAACAGTGGCTTGAAAGGCGAAAATTGCGCTTGCAGCGAACTGGGGGTATTAATGTAGGGGTAAGTGGAGCCAAAATAGGTTTGGTGGAAAAAAACCGCGTACAGGTGAAATTTAAACAAAGTTACCAATCGCAGGGTTACAGTGACCAGATTAATAAATCGATTAATTTAGTCAATGAAACTGGTGGATGGAAAATATTAACTGAGAGGTCGTTAGGAAAAGTTACTGCTACCAATTAATGGCAGCGCTGTGATTATATGCAAAAAAAGAGCTCCACAACTTATGTTGTGGAGCTCTTTTGGTATACCCTCAAAACTTCTAGTTTAAACCGTATAAATTAGACGATTTAATTTAAGCCTTCATTACGTTTGCAGATTGAGGACCTTTGTCCCCTTGGATTACGTCAAAAGTAACCCGATCTCCCTCAGCGAGAGATTTGAAACCCTCGGACTGGATTGCTGAAAAGTGTACAAATACGTCTGGACCGTTGTCCTGCTCAATAAAACCAAAACCTTTTGAATCGTTAAACCATTTTACTGTTCCTTCAGCCATTTTCTTGCTCCTTATATTTTACATAGTACGAGGGTAACCGAGACACGATATTCATCGCTTCTATCACAGTCATAATTTAAAGACAACGTATATTTTTAATGATAATTGTAAAATCGCATAATATGTGGTGGTTTTATAAATGAGTACTACCTATTGTGGTACAGGTAGTATTTTTTTTATCAAGATTTATGGGCTTAACAGTTTTTTTTTCTATTCCGTTGGCTATATTTTTAGCTTTGCGGCATTATTTGATCTGAAATGTTAATAACCATAAGTAGACTATTTATCACCTTCCATCTCACATCATAACGGTCAAATAATACGCCATACTCCTTCGAGATTTCTTGATTATGTTGGTAGGCTGGGCGTGGATCAAGACTGAGAGTTTCTCGTAGCATAGTTTCTAGGTTTGGTGTTTGATTTTTATATTGCTTTAATTGCTTGGCGGCGAGTTGAGAAAATTCTACTTGCAGTATAGCTTCAGGTTGATTCTCAGCAAAACCACCGGTTGCTTCGGGGTGGCTATCGCTATAGGGGATATAGGGTTTAATGTCGAAAATTGGGGTTGCATCTATGAGGTCTGCCCCGGCAACGTGCAGTGAGACTGTTTCCCCGGTATGTTCAATGTCCAACAATTTAACCGCTGAAAGGCCAATTGGGTTGGGTCTAAAAGGTGAGCGTGACGCATAAACGCCAATTCGCTTATTGCCGCCAAGGCGCGGTGGACGAACTGTTGGTTTCCAGCTCTTTCCCCAGTTTTGGTGGAACAAAAAAATCAACCAGAGGTGACTGAAGCCGTCTAATTCGCGGACTGCTTCTGGGGTCGCAAAGCCGGGGAGAAAATTAATGCTAGCTATTATTGATGGTGCTAACCCTGGTTGGCGCGGGGTAGCAAATTTTTCTTTTAACGGGGATTGGATTATGGCGATTGGCTCAAGAGGATAATTCATTGTCGATTAGATTGACCATTTACTTGTTCCTCTGGGCGCAACTTGTACACCCAGAGGAACATAAGGGCTATTTTTTGAGGGCGCTTTGAACTTGATGGAGATAATCGGTACCTATTTTTTCGCCCCACTTTTCTACTACCGGTTCCGCCAGCTTAACCAACTTAGCTGTTTCGCTTGCGGATAGGGTATTGAATACCACACCGTGAGCTTTGGCGTCAGCAATTTGATCGATCTGCTGTTGTTCGGTCAAGGCACGAACTTTAGCACTCTCTTCCTTAATTGCAGCACTTAATATTTGTTGCAGGTCGGTTGGGAGCTTATCAAACCATTTTTTATTGATTAAATGGATATATAGACCCTGTGCATAATCAATTTGGGTGTAACTTTTAGCTACGTTGAACTTTTTAGTTATGTTACACACGATTGGGGTATGGTCAAGTCCACTTATTACACCAGTTTGTAGTGCTTGTGGTACGTCTGGCCAAGGCATAACGGTAAACTGGATGTCCCAAGCTTTGTAGAGATCGACATTAACTGGAGCCTGAGCAATACGGAATAGTTGTTCCCGTGCTTGGGCAACAGTTGTAACTGGATCTTTGGTTGCCCAACCGTAGCTACCATAGCCGGTAAAGTCGGCAACGATAACCCCTTTGCTTTTGGCAT
>JADGED010000005.1 GCA_016744555.1 Desulfuromonadaceae bacterium | reverse complement strand
GGCTGAAATAGTCCTTGCTGAAGCGCACCTTGAGGGGGAACGAGTAATTCGTGATGCCAGTGCGCGGCGGGTACAGTTAATAAATGAAATTCAGGAGATTAAACGTCAGAAAATCTCTTTTGAAGGTACGCTGCGGTCAATGTTAGACAATCACATGAAATTAATGGATATGGACTCAGTGCAAATTACCGATGGTAGTGAACCGGTAAGTGAGTTGCCCCAAGCTTTAATTGGTGATGAAGACCTAGATGAGTCCTTTACCTTTCCATAATGATGAAATAGTCTGATTTGAATGGTAGATATTGTAATCAATGGAGGTAGTGCTGAATTATTACTGCTTGACAGCCATTTCTTTCACGAATTATTATCTGTGCCGTTTTGAATTTGTGAAATCCATGGAGGAATAAAGCATGCCTTTGTATGAATATCGTTGCGAAGAGTGCAACTTTGAGTTTGAAGTTAGACAGAAATTTTCTGAGGCACCCAAAGAAGAGTGCCCAAAATGCGGCGGTAAAGTAAAAAAACTTATATCGCAAGCAGCGTTTACCCTAAAAGGTGGCGGTTGGTATCAACAGGGGTATGTCCACAAAAGTAGTGAAGGCAAAGCTGACAAGCCGGAACCAGCTAAAATTGATCCACCGAAGCCGGACCCCAAGCCGAAAGCGGCAAAAAAGGAGACTAAGCCTTCTTCTAAAGTTGCAAACGGTTGATTTATAAATAAGCCCCAACTAGTGAATTTCTAGTTGGGGCTTTTTCTTTGTTGCTATGTGGAAAGCAGGTTTACAAAAGGAGCCTCCTTTTTGTATAGTCACGACTTAATAAAATATAGATGGATTTCTTTATGGAGGTTTTAAGTGGCTGAAATTATTGATGGAAAAGCTATAGCTGCAGAAATGCGCAAGCAGATTGCTGCCGATACCAATGAGTTGATTGGGCGGGATGTAACACCTGGATTAGCAGTTGTATTAGTTGGTGAAGATCCAGCTAGTCGAGTTTACGTAAGCATGAAAGAAAAAGCCTGCGCTGCAGCTGGGATTTATTCTGTTGAGCACAAAATGTCGGCTGATACTGGTGAAGCTGAATTGTTGACTTTAATTGAAACCCTTAATGCCGATGAAAAGATTGATGGTATTTTGGTACAGTTACCATTACCAGACCACATTGATGAAGCTAAAGTCTTAGAGGCTATCTCGCCACAAAAAGATGTTGATGGCTTTCATCCCTACAATGTCGGTAGGCTGGTAACCGGAAATCCAGTTTTTCAGCCATGTACTCCTTATGGTGTAATGAAAATGTTGGAGTTTACCGGTGTTGATCTTAAGGGCAAAGAGGTTGTTGTTGTCGGCCGTTCTAATATCGTCGGTAAGCCGGTAGCGTTAATGTGCTTAGCCCAACATGCAACGGTTACTGTTTGTCATTCTCGTACCGTCGACTTACCACTAAAGGTAGCTGCTGCAGATGTTGTTATTGCAGCGGTAGGGATTCCAGAGATGATTAAAGGCGACTGGATTAAAAAAGGTGCAGTCGTTATTGATGTCGGTGTTAATCGTGTCGGTGATAAAAAACTAGTTGGCGATGTCGAATATGAGGCTGCGTGTGAAAATGCTGCGGCAATAACACCGGTTCCTGGTGGTGTTGGTCCAATGACTATCACTATGTTGCTGTATAATACTCTGTTAAGTGCAAAACGTCGGGCAGAAAAATAGTTTTTTTTCCCTGCTGATTACTTGTAACGTTTAATTTTGGAGTTGCTAATGAAATCCACGCCGTTAAACCAAATACACCACCAATTAGGTGCACGCATGGTAGATTTTGGTGGTTGGGATATGCCTGTCCAGTATGATGGGGTTATTGCTGAACACCTAGCTGTAAGATCTACCGCCGGCTTGTTCGATGTCTCTCATATGGGGGAGATTGAAGTCTCTGGTGCTGATGCATTTACGTTTTTACAATATGCAACAACTAACGATGTCTCCAAGCTTGCTGATGGACAAATACAATATACCGCATTGTGTTATGAAACTGGAGGTGTTGTTGATGATCTAACTCTATATCGCTTTGCTGCTGATCGTTATCTTCTTTGTGTTAATGCTTCTAATAGCGATAAGGATTTTGCTTGGTTGCAAGATTTACACAAAGGATCTTCTTTTAGCGACTTGAATTTGATTAATCGAAGTGATGAGTATGGGCAGTTGGCCATACAGGGTCCAGTCGCTGCAGAAATTTTGGAGCAGTTGACCAATGTTAACCTCAGTGATATCAAATATTATTGGTTTGTTGAAGGTAAAGTTGCCGGAATTAAAACTATAATCTCCCGTACTGGTTATACTGGTGAAGACGGATTTGAACTCTACTGTGCTACTGCTGATTGTTGCAACTTGTGGCGTGAATTAATTCATGCTGGCGTGCCAAAGGGTCTACAACCAATTGGTCTTGGTGCTCGTGACACCTTGCGATTGGAAAAAGGTTATGCTCTTTATGGGCATGAAATAACCGCTGAAATTATGCCAATTGAAGCAAGATTAAGCTGGATTACTAAGCTTAAAAAGGGTGATTTTGCAGGTCGTGATGCAATGTTGAAGGCTAAGCAAGCTGGATTGCATAGAGCTTTAATCGGTTTAACCCTCACAGCTCCAGGTGTGCCACGCGAAGGTTACCCTGTAGTTTGCGCAGGAAAAGAAGTTGGTTATGTAACTAGCGGAACAATGTCGCCAAGCTTAAAAAAGGGTATTGCTATGGCTTTAGTTGACACTGCCGTTGCCTCGGGTGAACAGCCTCTGTCCATCGCAATACGTAAACGTCAAGTAGCTGCTGAACGTACTTCTTTGCCATTTGTTAAGTAAAAGATTTTCAATTTAAATCATATAAATAAGGAGGATAGCATGGATTTTCCTGAAGAGCTTAAATACACAGAAGAGCATGAATGGATTATGGTTGAAGGTGATATTGCTACCATAGGTATTACCGATTTTGCTCAAGATCAACTTGGTGACATCGTGTTTGTCGAACTGCCAGAAGTTGGAGACACGCTTGAAGCTGGTAAAAACCTTGGCGTGGTTGAATCGGTAAAGGCAGTCTCTGACGTTTATTCACCATTAAGTGGTGAAGTTGTTGAAGTAAATGAAGAGCTACCCGATGAGCCAGAAACTCTAAATAATTCTCCTTATGAGTCTGGCTGGATGATTAAGCTAAAGGTAAGTGATATGTCTGGTTTGGATAGTTTACTTGATGTTTCTGCTTACCAAGAATTTATTGAGAACGATTAAAGTTTCCCTGATCTTTGTTAGAGAAAGCTTATAGTGTCAAGGTTTTCAATGGCTTTATTTGCTTCTCACCAAAATAGTTCAAATCATTGTTTAAGGTGATTTTGAAAGGCTAGCTATGCGTTATCTCCCTCATACCGACGTAGAAATACAACAGATGCTAGATACCATTGGTGTCTCTAGCATCGAAGAACTATTCTCCGGAGTTCCCGAAGAGTGTCGGTTGAAACGCCCATTAGATTTACCCGTAGGTAAATCTGAATCTGAGCTTTTAGGTTTTTTAAGAGAGTTATCTCTGAAAAATATCACGGTGTCTACTTGTGACTCTTTTTTAGGTGGCGGCGCATATAATCATTTTATCCCGGCAGTAGTAGATCACCTAGTAAGTCGGAGTGAGTTTTATACTGCCTATACTCCATATCAGCCAGAAATAAGCCAAGGGACTTTACAAGCAATATTTGAATTCCAAACCCTGATTTGTCAGTTAACTGGAATGGATGTTGCCAATGCTTCTATGTATGACGGTGCCTCTGCTTGTGCAGAAGCTGTATTGCTGACAGTTCGTGCTGGGAAGAAACGGAAAAAAGTTTTACTTTCCGAAACATTGCCACCCCAATATCGTGAAACTGTTGCTACCTATTGCCGTTACCTCGATATTGAATTGATTATTATCGCCCATGCTAACGGCGTAACCGATACTGCAAAATTACAAACTTTACTAGACGATCAAGTCGCAGCAGTAGTGGTTGGTTACCCAAATTATTTTGGCCAAGTAGAAGATCTTGCTGCTATAGCAGAATTAACCCACGCAGTTGGAGCACGTTTGGTCGCTACTGTAGCTGAACCACTTTCTTTGGCATTGTTTAAGTCTCCCGGAGAACTTGGCGCCGATGTTGTTGTTGGGGAGGGTCAGAGCTTTGGCATCCCAATGTCTTATGGTGGCCCAGGCATAGGCTTTTTTGCTGTACGTAAAAAAGATATGCGTGTGCTACCTGGTCGCTTAGTTGGTGAAACCGTTGATCAAGATGGTAAGCGTGGTTTCGTTTTGACTTTGGCAACCCGGGAACAACATATCCGCAGGGAAAAAGCGACCTCAAATATTTGTTCTAATCAGGGTATGTGTATTTTGATGGTCAGTATCTATTTAGCTTTGCACGGCAAGCAAGGGTTAAGATCATTGGCAGAATTAAACTATGCTAAAGCAGCCTATGCTAAGGAAAAAATTGGCCAATTAGATGGTTTTGAAATTGCTTTTAGTGGCGAGTCATTTAACGAGTTTGTTGTTACGTGCCCAGAGTCGCCAACTGTTTTACGGCAACGGTTAGAGCAACAAGGAATTCTTGCTGGTATAGATTTGGTAAAAGATTATTCTGCACTTGAAAATGGGTTGTTAGTTTGTGTTACGGAGCAGAATAATCGGGAACAAATAGATCGTTTAACTGATGCTTTGGCTGGAGGTGACTTATGATTTCTACTGAGAGTCGAGGATTAGTTCTAGATGAAAAATTATTGTTTGAGCAATCTCAGCCAGGACGGATAGGGTATAGCATAGCAGCACTAGATGTCCCTGCCGTACTGCCAGAGAGTAAATTGCTTCGTGACGATATATCTGGATTTCCGGAGTTATCCGAAGTTGATGTCGTGCGTCACTATACCCGTTTATCCACTTGGAATTACGGTGTAGACAGTGGTTTTTACCCTCTTGGTAGTTGTACGATGAAATACAATCCTAAGGTAAATGAGGCTGCGGCGCGCTTGCCAGGATTTAGTGATCTCCATCCCCATGCTCCAGACAACTTCAGTCAAGGTGCATTAGAGTTGATGTACAATTTACAGTGTGATTTAGGTGAAGTGTCTGGTTTTCCAGCTATGACATTACAGCCTGCAGCTGGCGCTCAAGGTGAGTTTGCTGGAATGCTAATGATCCGAGCTTGGCAAGAGGCAAAAGGGGAAAAACGCAACAAAGTTATTATCCCTGATACTGCTCATGGTACCAACCCAGCTTCGGCCGCACTGTGTGGTTATGAAGTAATTACCGTCCCCTCTGATGGAGTACTAAGTAAAGAAGCTGTTGCTGCGGTAATGGATGATGATGTTGCTGCTTTGATGGTAACTAATCCTAATACTCTTGGGTTATTTGAGGCCGATATACGCGAAATTTGTGATTTAGTGCATGAGCGTGGCGGATTGGTTTACAGTGATGGTGCGAACCTTAATGCATTGATGGGAATTAGTCGACCGGGTGATCTTGGCATTGATGTTATGCATTTTAATTTGCATAAAACCTTTTCAACACCACACGGTGGTGGAGGTCCAGGTTCAGGTCCGGTAGGGGTTGTGGAGAAACTTAAACCGTTTTTGCCGGTCCCGTTCGTGGTTCAAGATGGTGATGGTTACAAACTTGAGTACAACTGTCCCCAATCGATTGGTCGAATGAAATCATTCTTTGGCCATTTTTCTATCCTTGTGCGGGCTTATAGTTACATTTTATCTATGGGGGGAACTGGTTTAAAACAGGCAACCGAGCTTGCGGTTCTTAATGCTAACTACATTCGTGCTCGCTTAGAAGGTGAGTTTGACTTGCCATACAAGCAACGTTCTTTGCACGAAGTGGTTTTTTCTGAAGATGGTTTGCATAATGATTGTCATACTCTTGATGTTGCTAAGCGACTTATTGATTATGGCTATCATCCCCCAACGATTTATTTCCCATTGGTGGTGCATGGCGCTTTGATGATTGAACCAACTGAGACCGAAAGCAGGCAGTCAATTGACGAGTTTTGTGACGCAATGCTTGCTATTGCAGCCGAAGCAAAAAACAGCCCTGAATTATTAAAACAGGCTCCGGTTAGAGCTAAGGTAAAGCGGTTAGATGAGGCTACTGCAGCTCGTAAGCCAAAATTGCGCTGGAACAGTTAATAATATAGTCATTATTATAAGGGGCTGTTATGGCTACCAAGGTTCCAGTTTTTAATTCTGATTGTTCTTCATTGTTGGCTAAATATCTGTCTCAACAGGTATTTAGTCAATTGGAGGATAAGGTTACAACTAGTGGTTATACTTTTAAGCAAGCTATTAACTCTGGTCTAGTAAATCAAGACAGTGGTGTTGGTGTTTATGCAGGTGATGCAGAATCCTATACCATGTTTGCGCCACTGTTTGACCCCATCATTGCTGATTATCACAATTTTAACCCTCATGATTCGCACCAGAGCAACTTACACTTCGATGAATTATTTGGATTAAATCCTGACCCTACGGGTAAGTACATCCTTTCCACTCGTATTAGGGTAGGGCGAAATATTGCTGATATGCCCCTTGGACCAGCCCTTTCACGGCAACAGAGACGAACAATCGAATTGCAGCTTGCAAAAACTTTAACCGGTTTAAGTGGGGAATTGTCTGGGAACTATTATTCTTTAGGAAATATCGATGCAGAAACCCGTAAACAGTTGATTGCAGATCATTTCTTGTTTAAGGCTGGAGATAGGTTTCTCGATGCCGTTGGATTAAATAGAGACTGGCCTGAGGGTCGAGGCATATTCCATAATCTGGAAAAAACATTTTTGGTTTGGGTTAACGAAGAAGATCAGTTGCGTATAATTTCTATGCAACCAGGTGGAGATATAAAGGCAGTTTTTTCTCGTTTAGTAAAAGCTGTAAATGAGATAGAAGTGTCAGTGCCGTTTTTGTTTGATCAACGTCTTGGTTATTTAACCAGTTGTCCTACTAATTTAGGGACTGCATTGCGTGCTAGTGTTCATATCCGGTTGCCGAAGTTAGGCGATGATTTAATTACGTTTAAAGCTATAACCGATCATCATCAGTTACAAATTCGTGGTACGAGCGGTGAACATTCTGTTAGTGAAGGTGGCGTGTTCGATATTAGCAACAAAAGACGTTTGGGCGTTACTGAAGTTGAATGTGTGCAGGATTTGTATGATGGGGTTGTTGAGTTGATTGAGCGTGAGCAAGAGCTAGCAATTAATGTTGACCTTAAAAAATAAAACCTTTTGGACGCAGAAAAATCGGATAAAGATCTGATTAAGAAATAAACGAAAGCTGGTCCCCTTGGTTATTACAAAAATCATGGTTTTGATTAAATCATGCCTTTTCAGGCTTTTCAGATTTGATCAGCGTCCAAATGGTTGTTGAATTTAAATTATATAAGAAAAACTAGAAAACCTCTCGGACGCAGAAAAGGCGGAATAGACTGATTAAGGTCAAATGCAAAGATTATTTAAGTAAATGTTAGCTTGCGTTCTAAATCCATCGAGTTTGAAACCCGTTTAGCCTCTTTCATCGTAATTACATTATTGTTACAAAGTTGAATTAGATGTTGATCCATTGATTGCATTTGGTATTGCGCCGCACCTTTTTCTATATGTCCTTCAATCTCATCTAAATTCCCATCACGAATGCATGCTTGTATAGTTGTGGTGGTACGCATAACCTCAACCACTGGGATTAGATTTTCACCTTTTTGATCTTCAACCAAGCGTAAAGAAACTGTAGCAACCAAAATATCCGCTAACCGATGGCGCATTATCTCTTGTGATTCTGGCGGGAAATGGCCAATTATGCGGTTAATAGTAGTCGCAGTGTTTTGTGTGTGCAATGTAGAAAATACTAAGTGGCCGGTTTCTGATGCTTTTATACAAGAATCAATGGTTTCAACATCACGCAGTTCTCCAACCATTATTACGTCGGGATCCATTCTTAATGAAGCTTTCAAGGCAGAAGAGAAATCAGCAGTATCAATTTTTACTTCACGTTGGACAATACAGCTTTTTGCCGAGGTAAATAGAAACTCGATTGGATCTTCAATGGTAATAATATTGTAGGCAAATTTCTCGTTGATATGGTTAATCATAGCAGCAAGGGTAGTAGATTTGCCATTACCAGTTGGCCCTGTTACTAAGATCAAACCATTGGGGGCTTTGACTATCTCGCCTAATACTGCCGGAAGCTTCAGCTCTTCAAATTTGCCAATATCGGGTGGAATAACCCGCATAACAATACCAATATGTCCACGCTGCTTAAAAATACTTACCCGGAAGCGACCACCATTATCAAGAGCATAAGATGCATCAAATTCGGTAAAGTCATCGGGGAGATTGCGACTATTTTTTTCCATTATTTTAGCGGCAATAAATTCTGTGTCAGCGGGTTTTAACTTAGCTAATTTTGAACGTAGCAATTGCCCGTGAGCTCGAAAAAAAGGTGGGTTGTCAACTTCAAAATGAATATCCGACACCCGTTTGGCAAAGGCTATTTCAAGGATTTGATTAAGTGTTTTTGTATCCATGACTTTATCCTACGTAATTAATTATTGTTGTTTTGATTTAGCTAAACGTTTTCTGAACAGAGCATTTTCCATAACTATACCAGCTTGACATGCAAAGAAATTGAGGAAATCTTGAGAAATTTGTTTCGCCGGCATATCACCAAAATCGGCATAAGTAATGGTTATTACTTTTTCATTACTTTTTAACGGTAGTAACAAAATTGTACCGTCTTTAGGACGTCCGATATCTGGATAAATAAGATCTGTAAAGGTAGAATCGGTTGTTTTCCCTAAAAAACTAATACCAGAATCTATAACCTCGCGGAATACTGAGTCTGCATGGATAGGAATTCTTACTTTCATTGGCGCTTCGGGACCATTGTTTTTATCAGCGGTAATCCCCATGCTGCGTTCGGCAACTAAAGTTTGCTTATGGGTAGATTGATCAACTATTAAAGTTAATGTGCGTTCGAAAATTTCACTGACAAACTTTAGTACCAATAACGAGATATCTGCTGGGTTAACTAGTAGCCGTAGCCCTGATAAGCTATTGCGTAATTTAGAAAACTCTAGTCGCCGCTCTTCATTAAAACAACTGCGGATATAGACTTGAAAAGTATTTAGAAAGTCTACCATATTAGCTGCAAAAGTATCTTCTTGGGATGAAAAATAAGGGAGTGGAAATACAGCTCTACAGCCATCATTGAGCGATTTCATCAAGAATGAATAGTCTTGCGGAGATGCAAGTTGAATAATCGAAATTTGCGGGTATTTTGCCATTTTGTTGGAACGGGTTTCGATGATTTGTTTTTTGCTAAAGCCATCAACGTTTGTGGTTGGTTCTCCAAAGACAAGTATTGGCTCCAGGAACTTGCCTAGTGCACGATCAATCAATGTGCTTATCTTATCTTTGTCTGCGGTAACAAAAACCAAAATTCCCTCATTTTTGCACACCGTCATTATTGCGTGTTGTAAAAAATCATCATTAGTAAAAAGGATAACAGCTTGTGATCTTGCTTGATTTGTTAGGGCAGATTTGTCATCTAATAGACGAGTAGACGATATCCCTGATAAAAAATTTACCAGCTCATCTTTGCTACTATCACTTATTTCGGTAATAGTTGAATTAACTACTTGACGGTGTATAGAAGCGGGGTCAAATACTTCTAAGCCCTTGAATACATATGGTTTGCGCCGTTCAACTTTGTCAAGATCAGCAAGCCCCAAAAGATCTTCAGATACTTCAAACCCCGCTGAATTGACACCTTCATCATCAGCTTCAGTAACAATATTTGATTCAAAGTTGTTATCTTTTTCTGCAGCAGCTTGGATTTGTTCTAATGGGTTGCTTTGCAATGGTTCATTGGATATTTTAATTTCTCCAGCATAGACCTTTTCGTCAAATATCCGTAAAGCATCCATAAGTACCATCTGGGTATCTAAAGATATGCTTTTTAACTGATCTGGGAGATAGCGGTAGTCATCTGATACATTGATCTCATCAACATCGAGGGTAAAAACACCCTTAGTCCAACAGATCATCTCAACAATTGTCATCCCGATTAATTCTTCAAGTGCTTGATAGGCGCTATCTTTAGAAAGACCGCAATTATCTATTAAGGTAGTTATGAGCGGTTTTCTATCCTCTCCAGATAATTCTTGTATTCCTAGAGCTTTATCAAGGCAATTTTGCTGAATAATATTTTTTTCTAAAAGAATACTGCCAATTCGTAATTTTTTATTAGAATGGCTTGCGCTAATAATATAACCGTTGTTAAATGCCAATTGGCCTTCACCGCTATGGCTATATACATTCAAAGTACCAGATTTTTTGGTTGAATGAATAAGTTGAATAACATCAACGATAGGTAGGTGCTCAAGTTCACCAGTTAGTGGCATTGGCTTTTCTTTCCTTGCGCAATAATTAGAATACCAAATTGTAAGTCAAGAAATGAAAACATTGTGAGTAAATATTAAGCATGATTAGACTAAAAAATGCAGATAGTTACAAGTAAATTCAGCAATTTATTATTGTCTTTGTTCGTAATGTAGTTATAGATGATTACCTTTGTTAGTAAATTTGTGGGGTTAAATTATGATTCGTAGGATAAAAATAGTAGCGACAGTGGGTCCGTCATGTTCTGAACGAATTCAGTTAGCTAATTTGATTAAAGCCGGAGTCGATGTCTTTAGGTTGAACTTTTCCCATGGGGAATTGGAGCAAAAGGGGAAATGGGTTACTTTGATTCGCGAGCTAGCCACTGAATTGAATAAAAATATCGCTATTCTCGCCGATTTGCAGGGACCTAAAATACGCACTGGATTGATGAAAAATGGTGGTCAACAAATCGAATCTGGCCAAAAAGTTGTAATTACTACGGCCGACGTTTTGGGCGCCGATGGTGTTATTCCTACTACCTATGCTGCCTTACCATATGATATTGCTGCTGGTAATCAAATATTACTTGATGACGGTAAGCTTGAATTAGAAGTGTTACGTGTAGAGGATGAGCTGGTCCATTGCTTGGTTAAAGTTGGTGGAATCCTAAAAGATCGCAAGGGGATAAATTTACCGCGGGTAAACGTATCTAGTCCAGCAATGACCGAAAAGGACTTTGCTGATCTTGAATTTATTGTCACTCAGCAAATAGATTGGCTAGCCCTCTCTTTTGTTCGTACTGCAGATGAAGTTAATCGGTTAAAACAATTATTGGCGGAACGTAAGTCAACCATTAAGGTCATTGCTAAAATTGAAAAACCTGAAGCGGTAGATAACTTTGCTGCAATCCTTGAAGCATCTGATGGCATTATGGTCGCACGTGGGGATCTAGGTGTCGAGGTGCCATCTGAACAAGTACCATTAATTCAGAAACGGATTATAAATGCATGTAACCAGCAAGGAAAACCAGTTATTACTGCTACTCAGATGTTAGAAAGTATGATCGATAATCCACGTCCAACTAGAGCAGAAACATCGGATGTGGCAAATGCAATCCTTGACGGTACTGATGCGGTCATGCTGTCGGGGGAAACTGCAGCTGGACTTTATCCAATTGAAGCTGTAAGGGTTATGGATCGGGTAGCAAGAGATGTTGAAGGAGATCCAGAGCTGAAAGCGTTACGACAATTCTATTCTTCTACTGCAGCTTTACCCAATGGAACTTCGGATGTGATTGGCCTTGCTGCGTGTAACGTGGCTGAAAATATCGAGGCTGAAGCAATCCTTGCTTTTACTCAAACCGGTAATACCGCAATTTTGGCGGCAAGACATCAACCGTTATTGCCTATTATTGCAATTACCCCAAACCCACAAGTCCAGCGCCATCTTGCTTTGTATAGAGGCATTGACTCAATGTTAGTTGATATTCAGGGGGGGACAGAATCTCAAATTGCATCGGTTGAAACTGCAGTATTGAAACGAGGATTATTTAAACCGGGAGATATTGTTATTATTACCCTTGGTAGTCCAGTAGCTGGGTCTGGAACCACCAACCTATTAAAGATTCACCAGTTGGTATAGTTTAAACTTGATAGTGTTTCGTTATGAAGTAATTTTTTAATGTGCTGGCATGGAATATAATAAACAGGAGAATTAGATACAATGATGATTAAAATTAATGCAAAAGAGTCGGTAGAAATTGTGCAAGGTGTTTTTGTGAGTGTGATCAGTGAATCTGGCAGTAAATATCATAGCTGGGACGAATTAACCGAGGCACAGATTGCATGCTTCACGGGGCTGAGCGATGAGATACAAACAGTTTATGGCAAATACAAGGATTGTATGACTGCTTGATAATCTATAAACTTAAAAGTGCAGTCCATGATAGTTTTGGACTGCACTTAATGCAAATTAGGTAGTTAATGAAAGAATCATTTAATCCAACAAATCTACAATTTTATTAGCAATACCAGTATAGCTAGCTGGTGTCATATCGAGTAAGCGTTGTTTGTCTTCAGGTTGTAGCTCCAAACCTGCAACAAAATCACGGATAGTATTTTGGTCAATTTTCTGCCCGCGGGTAAGTTCTTTGAGTTTCTCGTAGGGTTTTTCAATTCCAGCTTTTCGCATTACCGTTTGAATTGGTTCCGCCATAACTTCCCACGCATTGTCTAGGTCTGCGGCAAGGTTTTGCTCGTTTAGTTTTAGCTTGCTTATCCCTTTAATGGTCGATTTGTAAGCTATCATACTGTAACCGAAGCCAACCCCCATATTACGTAATACGGTTGAATCGGTAAGGTCACGTTGCAGGCGTGAAATTGGTAGCTTAGCTGATAAATGTTGGAATATCGCGTTGGCCAAACCACAATTACCCTCGGAGTTCTCAAAGTCTATCGGATTGACTTTATGGGGCATGGTAGATGAACCAATTTCCCCTTTAATCGTTTTTTGCCCGAAATATCCCATGGAGATGTAGGTCCAGACATCACGATTGAAATCGGTTAAAATTGTATTCCAGCGTGCCATTACGTCAAATAATTCGGACATATAGTCGTGGGGTTCAATTTGGGTAGTGAACAGGTTTTGCTTTAGTTCAAGTTCTGTTTCTATTACCTTTTTACTTAAGCCGATCCAGTCAACATTTGGGTAAGCAGAGAGGTGAGCATTGAAATGGCCAACTGCTCCGTTGAGTTTACCCAACAGCTCAATTGCAACAATTTTATCAGTTTGCTTTTGTAACCGTTGGGCAAAAATGGCTAACTCTTTACCAATGGTAGTAGGCGATGCAGTCTGACCATGGGTGCGGGCAAGCATCGGTACATCTTTGAACTCTTTGGCAAGATTACTGAGCTCGGCTATAATTTTTTCTTGTTGCGGTAGTAGTGCTGTAAGTCCATCTTTTAACATCAGAGCATGAGAAAGATTGTTGATGTCTTCCGAGGTACAGGAGAAATGGATAAATTCTGATAAATCTTCCAGTGTTGTGCCATCAATCTGTTCTTTTAGGTAGTATTCTACTGCTTTAACATCATGATTGGTCACCGCTTCAATTTTTTTAATTTTTTCAGCTTCATTGGGGGTGAAATCTGTGACAATTTGTCGTAAGGTTTGTTCTTCGTCCTTAGTCAAACTCCGACATTCAGGAATCGCTGGTTCGGCACAAAGGTTGATCAGCCAAACAACTTCGACCTTTACCCGGTTTTTAAGTAGCGCATATTCAGAAAAACACTCAGTTAATTCACTAACTTTTGCGCCATAACGGCCATCAATTGGACTAATTGCAGTAATCATTTGTTTAGCTCCTTATTTGGTACGATTGAAGCGGC
This sequence comes from Desulfuromonadaceae bacterium, assembly GCA_016744555.1. Lineage (GTDB taxonomy): Bacteria > Desulfobacterota > Desulfuromonadia > Desulfuromonadales > Geopsychrobacteraceae > Desulfuromusa. Next base: position 15,631 of record JADGED010000005.1, on the reverse strand, counting down.
ACTATAACTGTGGTGGCAGCGCATCGCAACTATTTATCCCTTAAATTGTTTTTTGTGAAGATCATTTTACCGTTTGTTAGAAAGAGATACTAATGACCAAGTGGGAACTACTAGATACAGCAGAAATACCGGGCACCGAAAGTGAGCTTTGTCTCTATCAAAGCGGTGAGCACTTTTCTATCAACATAAATACCGGTGGTCAACTGATGAATACCATTGAGCATGAATCTGAAGATGCCCTGGCAAAGTTAACCTGTAAAAAAATCGCAGATCGGCAAAACCCTCGGGTATTGATTGGTGGTTTAGGTATGGGCTTTACTTTGGCTGCAGCGCTGCAACATTTAGGTGATGACGGTGAAGTTGTGGTTGGTGAATTGGTTCCAGCAGTAGTTAAGTGGAACCAAGGTGCTTTAGGTGGTCATTCAGGGAATCCTCTAAATGATAGTAGGACTACCGTAAAAGTGGGCGATGTAGCTAAAATTATACGGGCAGAACGGCAGGGTTATGATGCTATTTTACTCGATGTCGATAATGGTCCTGAAGGGTTGACCAGGAAAAAGAATAATTGGCTCTACGATATGGATGGGTTAACTGAAGCCTATACAGCGTTGCGGCCAGGGGGTATTTTAGCAATATGGTCAGCAGGACCAGATCGTAGATTTATGGAACGTCTGCGTAAGGTCGGATATTCTGTTAAGCAAGTTCGGGTACGGGCCGATGGTAAAAAGGGTGACCTCCATGCAATCTGGTTCGCTCAGCGCGATTTTTGATTGCCAGTTTTGGCTGTTTAAAAAGTGCTTTTGCAGTTACCATGCAAAGCTTAGTTGTCTGCATTAATAGACATATTTGTTGATTTTAGGATGCCATGAAAACACTTTCTGCCGAATTAGCCTATTTTTTACGTGGTAGAGCCAAACAGAATCTTAAATTACTTTGGTTCTACTGTTTTTTCTTGTTATTGCTGGTGCTGATCTATGCATCGTTGTTCCGTTATCTAATGCTCCACCTTGAGGGACGGGAATACTCTTTTATTGCCGGTGTCTATTGGGCGATAACGGTTATGACTACCCTTGGCTTCGGCGATATAACGTTTCATACTGACCTGGGCTACATATTTGCGGCGGTGGTGACAATTTCCGGAGTAGTGTTTCTTCTTATTGTTCTGCCTTTTGGCTTAGTCAGCCTGTTTTTGGCTCCTTGGATTGAGCAACGGCTTCGCTATCGTCCCAGTTTTACCTTGCCTGCTGATACTTCCGATCATGTTTTGATTTTTGGTATTAACCCCACCTCAAGGGCATTAATACACAACCTTGAAAGTCTTTCCATCCCATTTTATGTCATCACTGATGATTATCAGGAGTCCCTGCGTCTAGAGGAAGAAGAGGGGATTAGAGTCGCTTGCAGTCCAGTGAATGATAAAAAGTTACTCTATAGAATACAGATTGAGTCGGCACGTTATATCTTTGTTAACCTTAGCGATACGCAGAATGTAAACCTTTGTCTGATGATTCGATCTATCTGCAACACTCCGATCGCAGCAATTGCCAACGATTCAGAACATCTGGAGCTGTTGCATCTTGCCGGGGCTAACAAAGTAGTACCACTGACTCGTCTCATAGGGCGTTATTTGGGGGTTAGAGCAACTACACAGGGTGCACTTGCCCATATTATAGACTCCTTTGGATTGCTTAAGATTGCTGAAATTCCGGTTAATTGTACCCCTTTTGCGGGACAAACGTTGGAACAGGCAGAAATTAGGCAACGAACTGGCATGGCTGTAATAGGGGTTATGGATAGGGGAATCTTTACTGTACCGTCGAAAGATACACTTCTTGCTTCAACATCGCTGCTGGTTTTGGCTGGAACGAGTGAGCAGTTAACTAGATTGGAGCAATTGACCGGAGAACAAGCTGAAGATGATCTGGTTTTTATTCTTGGTCACGGTAGGATTGGTTGTGCTGCCGCTAAATTTCTCGATCATATCCCCGTCCCATATATATTGATAGATGAAGCTGAAAATCAATATTGCGATAAACATATTGCGATTATTGGAGACGCTACTAACAGTCAGTTGTTACGTAAATCAGGGATTGAACAAGCCAAAGGCTTGATCGTAACTACTAACGATGATAGCACCAATGTTTTTCTAACCTTAAGCAGCCGTAATGCTAATCCACAGGTGCGCATTGTTGCGCGTGCAAACACTGAAGAGAGTGTGGCGCAACTTTATGCGGCTGGGGCTGATTTCGTTGTATCAAATGCATCGGTTGGGGCGAATATTTTGACCAATATCCTGGAGTCTAAAGAGTCCATTTTTCTAACTGAAGGCTTGACGATATTTAGGCGAAAATTGCCGGTTAAATTGGAAGGTAAAACTATTGAAGAATCACATATACGCCCATTGACAGGGTGTTCTATTGTTGCCTTGGAGATTCAAGGGGTGAGCCCATATGCATCGCCTCCACCTGATACAAGGTTAGAAAAAGGTATGAAACTAGTTTTGATCGGCAATAGCCAACAAGAGGAACAATTTAGTACTAAGTTTAGTAATAAACGCTAGGGAGATTTATGGCAGGAGAACATAAAAATATTTCACTTGTACTTGGTAGCGGTGGTGCACGAGGATTAGCTCACATTGGTATCATTCAAGTGCTTAAAGAGGAGGGCTATGAAATTAGCTCGATTTCTGGTTCATCAATGGGGGCCCTTATTGGTGGAATTTATGCTGCTGGTAAGCTCGATATTTTTACCAAATGGGTTTGTGCCTTAGATCGTTTCGATGTTTTGCGTTTACTTGATGTCTCTTTCAGTGGGGTTGCAATTTTTAAAGGGGAGAAGATTATAGATACGTTACGTGAACTCGTTGGTTGCCAAAATATCGAAGACCTACCCATCTCTTTTACCGCTGTTGCAACCGATTTGGATGAAAGTAAAGAAGTTTGGCTTTCAAATGGTCCATTGTGGGACGCTATACGGGCATCGATAGCTTTTCCTACGATTTTTTCAGCATTTAACTACAAGGATAAAATGTTGGTAGATGGTGGATTGTTGAATCCAATTCCGATAGCGCCAACATTACGAGATTCAACCGATATGACCATTGCTGTTAGCTTAAGTGGTGATGCCAAAGCCGTGCAAGAAGAGGGACAAACTCCTATCGCCGAACCAGAACAACGCAATAAATATCACCAAAAAGTATTAGATTTTATCGACGGTTTACAGCATAAAAACCACGATGTAGCTGCTGACGATGCTGGTTTTTTTGATGTGATATCTAAAAGTATCGATGTTATGCAATCGACCATTGCCAGTTTTAAACTTGCTGCTTATCAACCCGATATGCTGATTGAAATTCCTAAAGATGTCTGCACGATTTATGAATTTGAACGAGCCGAAGAGATGATTCAGATTGGTCGCTTAGCAGCAATGGCCAAATTAAAAGAATTTGACCGTGCTGCTAAGTAAGTTAGTAGTCGTCTAGATTAGTAGCTGGCTTGCTAGGGTTAAGAGCTTTGGGTTTATGGGTCTAATTCCTGCGGTTGTAACTTCTAGCAAACTGGTAGTTTCAATATTGGCACCTTGTAGTCCAACCATGTTACCACCATTGCCAGCAATTAAGTTTGCTACCGCAGCTTGACCCAAGCGCGCTCCTAGAAGACGGTCAAATGACGAAGGTGATCCACCACGTTGATAATGTCCGAGGACAATAACTCTTGTTTCAAAACCAATTCTATCTTTGATTTGATTAGCAATATCTTCAGCTTTTCCAGCACCTTCAGCGACCAGAATAATAGAATTAGATCGCCCCTCTTGGTAACGACGGCGTAAATCTGTACAAATAGCGTCCAAATCGAATTGTTCTTCTGGGATTAAACTGTATTCTGAGCCAGTGGCAATGTTTGCAGCTACGGTCAAGTAGCCACAGTTCCTACCCATAACCTCAACTACAAAGGCCCGATCATGAGATGATGCGGTATCTTTCAAATTATCAATTGCCCTGATAATATTGTTTAATGCCGTATCTACACCAAGTGAAACATCGGTAAATGCAATATCGTTGTCGATTGAAGCAGGAATGCCAATCACTGGAACCCCCTGTTGATGAATTGCATAACCACCAGTAAGAGAACCATCTCCTCCAATAACAACCAACCCTTCGATCCCCATCCCTTTAAGGTTTTCGCATGCTAGGTTAAGGCCTGCTGGTGTAAGCATTTCTTTACAGCGGGCACTTTGAAGAATGGTCCCACCACGTTGCAGAATGTTACTTACTGATCTGGTGTCCATAGTTTCATATAGTCGATCTATTAAGCCTTGGTAGCCTTTTTGGATACCAATAACTTCCAAGCCCGATACCAGTCCTGCACGGACAACTGCTCGTAAGGTGGCATTCATGCCAGAACAATCTCCACCGCTGGTTAAAACAGCAATGCGTTTCATGTGAAAATCCTTTCGGTTTGGCTACAATTTATTTTAAGATTGGTAGCTTGGTTTTTAACTATGCGATACTATGGATAGTATAAACAATTATTTGGATTTAATATCATTTTATTTTGATTGATCATTAAAGGTATTAAATGGATACCGGCAAGGATTGTAGTATGAAGCTAATTTTTATTTTAACCATGTGGATTGTGTTGGGTTGTGCTCAAATAGTATTTTCTGCACCATCTTTGCAAGATAAAGTACAAGAATCGCAGCTTGATAACGGTGCTACAGTTCTTTTAGTAGAACGGCATAACTCGCCTACTGTCGCTGCCTACATCAGCTTCAGAGTTGGTGGCGCTAATGAGAACAGTGAAAACCGTGGGGTTGCCCATTTACTTGAACACATGTTGTTTAAAGGAACGCAAACCTTAGGGACGAAAGATTATCCGGCCGAAAAAAAACTATTGGAGCAGATTAAAGCTACTGGGCAGCAGATTGATGCGTTAAAAAATAAGCGCCAAGCTGATATGCAACAACTACAGCAATTGCGTGACCAACTTGAGGAATTGCAGCAACAGCAACAAAAATTAGTAGTTAAGAACGAATTTTCACGTATTTATGCCGAAAATGGTGGGGTTGGCTATAATGCATTTACCGGTAAGGATAATACTACCTATTTGATTAATCTCCCCGCCAATAAACTTGAGCTGTGGGCGGCGATAGAATCTGACCGGTTGCAAAATGCGGTATTCCGTGAATTTTACACCGAAAGAGATGTCGTCCATGAAGAGCGGCGACGCTCGTACGAAACCAGCCCCGATGGTTTAATGTATGAAACTCTTCTAGCTACTGCGTATAAGGTGCACCCATATCGGCACCCTGTAATTGGTTGGAACTCTGATATCGAAAATCTTGACCCTGATGGTATTCGCGATTTTTTTGAAAAATATTATACCCCAGCTAATATGGTCATCACTTTGGTGGGTGATTTTGATAGCAATAAGGCATTAGCACTGGTCGATAAATACTTTGGTAAACTAAACCCCGGGGTCCCAGTTCCTGCGGTGGTTGATCGTGAACCTAAACAGCAAGGTGAACGGCGGGTAGCGATTAACTTTGATGCTGAACCACAATTGATGATCGCTTATCATAAACCCACGATGCCGCAGCGTGAAGATTATGTCTTTGATGTAATTATGCAGGTACTGACCGCTGGAAGGACTTCCAGGCTGTATAAGACCATGGTAATCGAGAAACAGATGGTAACTGATGTTGATGCGTTTGGAGCTCCAGGTTCTAGGTATGACAACCTTATGGTGCTCAGTTTGACCCCACGTAGTGGAACGTCTATTTCTGCGATAGAAGCAGCGGTTTATGCTGAATTAGAGCGGCTGAAAACAGAACCTTTTACCGTCGCAGAGTTAAATATCGCTAAAAAGCAAATTATGACCTCTATTATGCGTGGTTTAAAAGGCAATAGTGGTCTGGCTCGAATGCTATCAGCGTACCAGGTCTTGGGTGATTGGCGTTATTTGGTCAATTATGAAGTTGAACTAGGTAACGTTACGGCTGACGAAATCATGAGTGTCGCTAAACAATATTTAGCTGCAGATAATCGAACCGTTGTAGCTTTACAACGTGGGGAAAAATGATAATGCGCTACCTCTATTATTTAATAATTATTTTGTTGGTTGGTACTCTTACTGGTTGTGGTCAATATTCGCTAAATCAACCTGTGCGACCTGATACATTAATCTATCAGCCGTTAGAATTTACCTTTCCCGAGGTTGCGCAACAGCAACTAAGCAACGGCATGAAGGTTTATCTGCAAGAAGATCACGAACTGCCACTGGTTGAATTAACGTTGTTGATAGAAGGCGGTGATATTTACGATCCATTAGAGCAGACCGGTTTGTCGCAATTTTTTGCCCAAATGTTATCGGCTGGAGGTGCCGGCAGTATGACTCCGTCAGCATTCGAGGCAGAGTTAGAAGCGATGGCAGCAATCTTGTCTGTTTCGAGTTCGACTTATGGTTATGAGATTAGTTTATCCTTGAATCGTGCCGACTTACAGCGGGGAGTAGAAATGTTAGCTACTCTAATCCGGCAGCCACGATTTGATGTGGAGCGGATGGAGCTGATCCGAACTCAGATGCTAGAAGGCATTAAACGTAAAAATGATAACCCTGGATCTATTGCACGGAGAATTCTGGGCAATGCCATTAATCACGACCACCCGTTTGGTGATTTCCCTACGGTAGAAGAGGTTGCAGGTTTTAATCAGGCAGATTTACGTCAATTACATCAGCGCTTTTTTACCCCACAGAATTGCTGGCTCGCAGTATCTGGAGATGTTAAATCCGCAGGCTTGACTTTATTGTTAGAGCAGGAGTTTGGTGATTGGGATAGGTCTGAGTATGTGAAAAGTGAGTTCCCACCGCTGCCAACAGCACCTGACGGTCAAATCTGGTTAGTAACTAAGGATATACCGCAAACAACTATCCTTTTTGGCCACCGAGGGGTAAATAAAAACAATCCCGACGTTTCAGCCTTGCGAGTTGCTAATTATATCCTTGGTGGTGGCGGATTTAATTCACGCATGATGCGCGAAGTACGCTCAAATAGAGGTCTGGCTTATTCGGTTTATTCTTATTTTAAAGTGGGGCGGCAGTTGCCAGAAGTCTTTATAGCTGGAACCGAAACCAAAACTGAATCTACAAAAGAAGTTGTCACCTTAATGCGGAAACTAATTGAGCAAATTAGGGTTGAGGAAGTCTCTGTTAAGGAGCTTGAATTAGCGAAAAAAAGCTTAATTAACTCGTTTGTTTTTGCTTTTTCTGATACCCATTCGGTTGTTAGTCGTAAAGTTAGGCTCGATTATTATGACTATCCAGAAGCTTATCTAGAAAACTATCGTCAGGAGATTGAGAAGGTCACAGTTGCGGATGTTAGAAGGGTAGCAAGTAAATATCTACAACCTGACAAATTACAAATTGTACTGGTGGGAAATAGTGAGAAATATAGCGAAGCGATCAGTGTGATGGGTTTTCCAGTTAAAAATGTAGCTTTGGATTAATTCAACCAAAAGGTAGCTAATATGAATTTTCCCCAAAAAATAAAACATTTGCTCTGGGAACAAAATCCCGCCAATTTATCCTTGTTGCAACGCATATTATTGCGGCAAGTTCAGACTGCTGCATTGGTGATACGTGATTTTGGGGTAAACCAATGTATGTTACGTGCTTCAGCATTAACCTATTACACCATGCTGTCGTTGGTACCATTATTGGCTTTGATTTTTGCAGTTTTAAAAGCATTTGGAGTGCAAAATCTGCTGCAACCGATGATTGTTGAAAAACTCAATGTCGGTGATGGTAAGGCTGCTGATATGATTTTGGGTTACATTAATAATACTCAGGTTACTCAGCTTGGGGTAGTAGGGTTGGTTTTTCTACTCATAGCGGTCATATCTTTGTTAACCAATGTAGAAAAGACGTTTAATTATATTTGGGGTGTTGAAGGTGTACGCCCTTTGTTGCGCCGGTTTACCGATTATTTATCGGTAATTTTGGCTGGGCCGATACTGATTATTGGCGCAATATCAATGACTTCAAGCTTGGCCAGTAATAATTTGGTACAAAAGTTTATTGAGTTGAAACTTATTGGTACATTACTATTATTATTATTTAAAATTGCTCCATTTGTGTTTATGTGGTTTGCATTTACTGGACTTTACGTTTTTATGTCCAATATTAAAGTTGAGTGGCGGGCAGCGTTTGTCGGTGGTGTAGTCGGTGGTTCGTTGTGGCAGATAGCGCAACTAGGTTATGTCCATTTTCAGGTAGGCGTTGGTCGCTATAATGCCATCTATGGGACAATGGCAGCGTTACCTATTTTTATGGTCTGGCTTTATCTTTCTTGGGTAATAGTTTTGTTCGGGCTCGGCGTTTGTTATGCTAAGCAAAATTTGCGCACAAGTGGCAGAGACTTAAGGGGAACAGAAGTAAGTCATAATAGTTTTGAGCAGGTTGCGCTTGCAATATTAGTTACTTTGGCTGATCGGTTTAGTAAAGGGGAACCACCGATAAGTAATGGCCATTTAGCTAGCTTTTTATTTGTCCCACCGCGGTTTTGTCGCCATATCATTGGTGTGTTAATAAAACTAGGCTATGTGACCGAACATTGTACCAGTGCGGGGCGCTGCGAGTATCAACTTGGTCGTTCTGCCGAAAATTTAAGTTTGGCGGAAATTCTGAAGAAAATGGCAGATGCTGGTGAAGAGGCACTTTATTTACATTCGCACCCTCAAACGGTGATAGCATTGGAAACTTGTAGCCGAGTAGAGGAGCTTGTTTCAACGAGCTTAGCGGGTGAGACATTGAAAAGTTTAGTTGAGCTTAGTCAGGCAAAAGAACAGTCAGAAGCTAAAGAAATTAGTTAGTGTAAGTCTTTAGTTCAATCTTGCCATTGACCATCTCAGCATATGAAAACTGGGTAATCCAATCACCTAAAGCGAGTATTCTTACTTCTCGATGGCTTAGGTCAAGTGGGTTGTGAAAATGGCCGCAAACCACAATGTCGCTGTTGCTGGTTGCGGCAAATGGCAATAATTGTGGAGTTGGATCATAGTGGTTAGTGTCTGGTTTGTTTTTTTTACTTTTGTTGCACAGCCACATGGCAAATTGCCAAGCAAAGTCGGGATGAACAATTTTTGCTAAAATTTTTATTGGTCTACTGCGCCAGAATGATCTGAGGCGATGGTAGTTTGTATCAGTATTGAGTAGATCACCATGGCTGATAAGGATTTTTTTGCCATCCCAGTCAAGTAGTTGTTGATCTTCAATAACAGTACAGTTAAGGGTGTTGGTAAAATATTGACCAAGGTTGAAGTCGTGGTTGCCTTCAACAAAAAATAACTTGGTGCCAGATTTAGAAAGTTGTTCCAATTTATTTAATAGTGGTACATAGGCCGAAAAAACCACGTGTTTATATCCCAGCCAAAACTCGAAAATATCTCCCAATAGAAACAAGGCATCAAGGTCCTGTTGTTGGTCGAGAAAATCAAGTAATTGCTGATAGTTTTTATCTTCAGGTTTCCTAAGGTGGGCATCTGCCAGAAAAATTGCTCTCATGGCAGCGACTATAAAGAGCTGTTAGGTTGTTGTCAATTTAATCAGTGACCAACAAAATATTTGCTAATCAATTATATATTTATTAAGGAGTTAAAATGTCAGTTGAAGAACAGTTAGAAGCGGGTGTGCGTGCCCATGAACAAGGCGATTTGTCAGCAGCTCAACAGTTTTTTAAAAAAGCCATTGCGCTACAAGAAACAGCTGAAGGTTGGTCATTGTTAGCTGATGTGCAAGTTGAGGCTGGCGCTTTTGCAAAAGCCCATAAGAGTATTACTGCAGGGCTAAAGATTGAAGTCGATAACATCGATTTGTTGTTTACTTTAGGTGACCTTCATTTGGAGGAGGAGAATAATGATAAGGCTATAGAGTCTTATCAACAAATAATTGCTCTTGATGCAGAAGATGTTGATGCTCGAGTAAGTAAGGCTGTTGCACAGATGAATAGTGGTGACTTAACAGCCGCAGAGTCTACATGTCGAGAAGCTCTTGAGATAGACCCAAATGCAGGGTTTGCATATAATGCGCTTGGAGATATTTGTATTAGTAATAATAAGAATGATTTGGCGATGGATTGTTTTAAAAAATCATTAGCAATTGATGCAAGTGACCCGCAGCCATATTTAAGTTTGGCTGAACTTTATTATGAAGCTCATGATTTAGAGCAGGCTGAAGAGTTTTGTAAACTAGGTTTGGCGTTAGAGCCTGGGCTTCCACTCGGATATTTAACCCTAGGATATATTTGCCTTGATCAGGAACGTACGCAAGAGGCAATAGATAATTTTCAGCAATTTTTGAATTTAGAAACAAGTTCTGCGGCTAAATATGTTCGTGATGAAGTTGCTGCGGTAATTGATGGGTTGAAATAGTATCACGCATCTTAATGTAATTGTGAAAGTTTTGTTCCTTAGGAAAGTATAATGTAATGGGAATAGCAGCAGATATTATAATTATAATGGTAGCATCTCTACTTGGCGGTTTGATTGCACAAAAAATGCGACAACCATTACTGCTGGGGTATATTATTGTCGGGATCATTATAGGACCATCTGCAACAGGTATTATTTCTGATCCACATAAAGTCGAAAAATTAGCAGAGATTGGGGTTGCCTTACTATTGTTTGCCCTAGGTCTTGAGTTCTCTCTACGTGAATTGAAGCCGGTAAAATATGTAGCCCTTATTGGTGGCTCAATACAGATAGTTTTGACTATAGGCTATGGTTATTTGATTGGTCGCTGGTTGGGTTGGGAGCCAGTGCCGGCAATATGGTTAGGCGGCTTAATTTCGTTATCAAGTACCATGGTTATCCTTAAAACTCTTATGGCTCAAGGCATGGTAGGGACATTGTCAAGTCGGGTGATGATTGGAATTTTAGTCGTCCAAGATCTTGCAGTAGTTTTACTTATAATTGTATTGCCGCAAATGTCTAATCCCGCCGCTGGAATGCCTGTTTTGGGGTTAGCAATTTTAAAATCGATTGCTTTTTTAGCAGTGATGCTCCTCATTGGTAACCGTTTTTTGCCTTGGTTGTTAGCCATTATCGCCCATTGGAATTCTCGTGAACTGTTTCTTCTTGCGATTATCGCAATAGGTTTGGGGATAGGTTATGCAACTTATCTCGTCGGTCTATCTTTTGCCTTTGGAGCCTTTATCGCGGGGATGGTGCTTAGTGAGTCAGATTATGGTCACCAAGCTTTAAGTGATATTATTCCTCTGCGTGATATGTTTGGTTTGCTATTTTTTACCTCTGTTGGAATGCTGCTTGATCCTAACTTTTTAATTGAAAATTGGTCTGGCGTGTTGCAACTTGTCATGTTGGTTGCGGTTGGTAAGAGTTTAATTATGGCTGGAATTGTTCGTAGTTTTGGCTATGGAAACGTTATTCCACTTGCTGTTGGTTTGGGTATGTTTCAAATTGGTGAGTTTTCGTTTGTGTTAGGTGGGGTTGGAATTGCCGGGGGATTTTTAAACTTTGAGCAATATTCCTACGTTTTGTCGGCAACCATTATAAGTATGCTGATCACACCATTGGTGTCAGCCCTAACTCAGCCAATTTATAGCTTGAAAAAACGCTTTATTGTTCGTGAAGTGTTGGAAACTATAAATGTTCCACGGGATGGTTTGCGCGACCACATTGTTATTGCTGGCGGTGGTCGGGTAGGTCAATATGTTGCATCAATTTTGACGCAGTTGCAGGTGCCATTTTTAATAATTGAAATGAATCATAGAACCATAGAGAACTGTACCGAAAGAGGTTATTCTGCTATTTATGGTGATGCTTCGCAAAGAACTGTTCTTGGTGCCGCAAATTTAGCTGCAGCAAAACAAATTCTGATTACTATTCCTCATATCGCCACGACTGAAACTATTGTCCATTTTGTTAAAACTCACTGCCCCTCTCTACGTATAGTAGTCAGGTCTGGTGGCGCAGAGCAAATGGAAGCACTTTATAGTGATGGCGTACACATGGTTATTCGACCTGAGCTTGAGGGGGGGATTGAAATCGCCAGACAGGTTCTGCTGAACTTAAAGTTCCCCGTACCTATAATACAAAAAATTACCGATTCTGCCCGCCAAGACCATTATCAGCAGTTAAGTGATGATGATATCAATCTTGATGATCTGCGAGGGTTGCAAAGTGCTCGTGATTTACTTGAGTTAAAGTGGGAAGAACTAGTCGTTGATAGTTCATTGGTGGGAAACAGCTTAAGGCAGTTGGACATGCGGAGAAATACAGGCTCTTCGGTCGTTGGTGTATTGCGGGATGGTGTGTTTATGGCAAATCCATCGGCTGATTTGGTTTTTGAAACCGGGGATATGATTGCTACGATTGAAAGCTCACAGTATTGTGATTGGCCAGGTGCTGGCGAAACAGTTGCGACCGAATAAAAAAAAGCTGCCGGATTAACCGGCAGCTTTTTAACTTTACATGATATGTAGTGTGTTGCTTATTTACCAGCAGCAGCACGCTTTGCAGCTTTAAGTGGGTTGACTCTGACGTCGTCAGTTTTGATATCAACCTTTTTATGAGTAGCAAAATTACATAGGCCGTTTGCCCATTTTGCAGCAGGGTTAGGGTAGGCAGTGCAGACATCGCCAATGGTGCCCTTAGCAATGCGCTCGCATCCTTGACATTCTTCAACTACTACCTGACAGCTATTGGTTGGGGCTACACAACCTGACTTTTTCCAGAAACTACATTCGGTACCGGCAAGAACCGTTTGGCACTGCATATTGTTTTTCCTCCTAGAATTATTCTTTGCTTCGAATTTAGAACTCGTACTAATAGCGAATTTATATTGTAGAGTCAATGATTTTTTATCAACTGCTGTAAACACTCATGCTATGATGACATGATGTAAATTATATTTATAATTGTGTTGATGTGGGGGGATGGGGCACCGATGACTGAGAGTAAAAAAATAATAAAATCGCTTACGGCATGGGAAGAGATTTGTGATCGCTGTGGTCGTTGCTGTTATGAAAAATATGAGTACCGGGGGAAGGTTTTTTATACAGATACACCATGTAAATACCTCGATGTTAAGACTAAATTGTGTCGAATTTATAATAATAGAAAGAAAATCCACCCGGAATGTGCACAGTTAACCCCAGAGCTAGTAGCAGCTGGTATTCTGCCAGATGATTGTCCTTATGTTAAAAATAAACAAAACTGACTTCTTATCAATGTTTTATTTGATTTAGCTGTTAGACTAATTAATTTGAAACGTATTTGTAAAATATTGGCATTATTCTGATTTTAAAAGGTTTTAATTATGGCAAAAAATATTCTTATTTTTACTGGTGATGGTAAAGGGAAGTCGACCGCTTCTTTTGGTATGGCTGTTCGAGCTGCTGGGCACGGCCAGCGAATTTTGATTTTACAATTTATGAAGTCCGACACAAGTACGGGTGAACTAGTCGGTTTGAGAGATAAATTGGGGATTGATATGCGTCAGGTTGGGCTAGGTTTTGTACCAAAACCTGATAGTGCCAAGTATCCTCCCCATAAGTATGTTGCTCAGCAGGCATTTAAACTTGCTTCTGAGGTGATGCAAAGCGGAGAGTATGACTTGTTGGTTTTAGATGAAATTTGTGGCGCTGTTGCTGCTGGTTTGGTTTCTGAACAGCAAGTATTGGACGCGTTAGCTGCATCGCTTGATGATATAAATATCGTCTTAACCGGACGTAGTGCCACTGCGGCGATGATTGAGATGGCCGATACAGTTACCGAGATGGTTCCCCACAAACATGCCCTTGAAACTGGTATCCCTGCACGCGAAGGGGTCGAGTTTTAAGGTAGCTTAATTTATATAATAGTTGGATTACAGAAAATACTATTTGATTATTTAGGAGGATTTTATGTCATATATTAAATTTGGAACTTCGGGATGGCGTGCGATTTTGTGTGAAGACTTTACCATCGACAATGTTCGGGTGTTAACGCAAGCAATCGCCGACTATTTACGTGAGGAAGGGCTTGCTGATGACGGTGTTGTCATTGGTTACGATGCGCGCTTTATGGGTGGTGATTTTGCCCGTGAAACGGCAAGGGTTTTGGCCGGTGCCGGGGTGAAAAGTTTTTTTTGCCAGCGTGATACCCCAACGCCTGTAATTGCTCATGAATTATTGCGGCGTAAAGGTGCTGGCGCAATTAATTTTACCGCAAGTCATAACCCATATAATTATAATGGGGTCAAATTCTCACCTGCTTGGGGTGGGCCAGCATTGCCAGAGACGACCAACGATATCGAGAAACGGGCGAATGCGATGCAGGGGGAAATAGTTTTTAAAGATATTGACCTACATAGTGCTGCTGAGCAGGGACTATATGAAGAGATTGATCCGCGTGAAGCATACTTTGCAACGCTTAAACAACTGATAGATTTCGATTCCATTGTAGCCTCGGGGATGACGCTTGCGATAAATCCACTGTATGGTTCAGGTCGAGGTTATCTTGATACAGTGCTTGAAGATGCCGGTGTTAAGGTGTTTAAAATCAATGATACTGTTGATCCCTATTTTGGCGGGAAACCACCAGAGCCAGCAGCAGAGTATATAGAAGATTTTATCGCTATGATTAAGGCTGATAGCTCAATTGGTCTTGGTTTAGCTACCGATGGCGATGCTGACAGATTCGGCATTATCGACAGTGATGGTGCCTATATCGAACCAAATTACATTCTCGCTTTACTGTTTGATTATATGATTAGACGTAAGGGGCTAAAAGGTGATGCCGCCCGTAGTGTCGCAACATCACATTTGATTGATGCGGTTGCCGCTTACCATGGAGTCAAAGTATTAGAGACTCCGGTAGGTTTTAAATTTATTGGTGAGTATATCAGTGAGAACAAAATTCTTATTGGTGGCGAAGAGAGTGCCGGACTAACTATCAAGGGGCATGTGCCTGAAAAAGACGGTATCCTTGCTTGTTTATTGGTTGCCGAGATGGTTGCGGTAGAGAACAAAACTTTACGCGAATTGCTAACCGATCTCTATTCCCGAGTTGGAGAATTTTACACCAAAAGGATTAATATCAAATTGTCGTCACAATTAGAAGCTGCACTTCCCGATAAATTTGCTAATCCCCCTGAAAAAATCGGTACATACAACATTACTGAAGTTATTCGAATTGATGGTAATAAATTTATGTTGGACGATGGTTCGTGGATGTTGTTCCGCAAGTCTGGAACCGAGCCAGTGGTACGCTTATATGCCGAGACTAAAAAACAAGAAGCGTTGGAAAAATTGATTGAGTTAGGAAAGGCATTTATCCTC
Source organism: Desulfuromonadaceae bacterium (assembly GCA_016744555.1). GTDB lineage: Bacteria > Desulfobacterota > Desulfuromonadia > Desulfuromonadales > Geopsychrobacteraceae > Desulfuromusa. The sequence goes on along the minus strand of JADGED010000005.1, from coordinate 295 downwards.
AGCTAGAAAACAGGATAATAACTAATAAAAGGGAGGCAATAATTGCCCCCCTTTTTATTTGGTTACTGTGTTTATTCAGTGAGTAATTTTACTACCAACTCTTGGCTAAGTTGATTTATTCCTTGGTTTAGTTCTGCTACCAATTCGTGATAGCTGCCCCCGATGTCTTTTTGATCGGTAAAGTGTCCATTACGGGTAGGGCTACCCTTAGTAATAATTGACCAACGAATATCGATAATGGTGTTGGCTCCTAATTTTCCCGAAAACTTATTTACCAATAGCTTTAATTTTATTG
>JADGED010000059.1:7087-12540 GCA_016744555.1 Desulfuromonadaceae bacterium | reverse complement strand
CTGCATCATCAGGCAACCCATGAATTATATAGGTTAGCCTATCTCCAACATCAATGGGTGAGTCACCTTCAGTAGCACCGTTCCCCTCTAGTGAAGCAGAGGACGCAATATCATAGTGGATTTTATAACCGGTGACAGCGCTTGGACTGGTGTCCCAAGAGAGGGTAACCGTTTTACCCCAAGCCATGGTTGAAAAACTTACTACAACGAATACCAATACAACCTTTACCATCATCATTTTTTTCATTTTTCCCCCGATACCCTTTCGGAGATAATTTAACCACCAACACATCTCTAAACACCTAACCAATTGGATAAAACTTTATTAAATAATTGTATCACAGCAAAAAAAAAATGCTCACCCCGTTGCCGAAGTGAGCATTTTTTCAAGACTGTATTACAACAAAAGGCTTGAAGAAGTACCCTGGATCTTCTTCGGCAACCCGGCGATCCTGCAAACAGGACCCGTGGCTTTGCGTCACCGGATTACTCCGACTTTGCCCTTTCGGTAGATAGCTTTACGCTAAATATGTTTGATCAAGATAACTAAATCTACAAAACAAATCAAGCAAAAACTAAGTACACACTAATATTTATAACGAGAGACACAAACTAGCCACCCAGGACTTTCACGCCAGACAACTCCAACATATCAACCAGCTTCATCAGTGGAAGACCAATCAAAGCGTTATAATCATCACCAGCCATTTTTGCCATCAATGCAATCCCTAGCCCCTCTATTTTGAAGGACCCAGCACAATCAAACGGCCTCTCACGTTGCAAATAATCGTATATTTGCTCGTCTGTTAATGACCGGAGCGTGACCGAAAAGGTAGCAACATCGGCTTGAACCACTCCACTCTTAGTATCCACCACCGCTAATCCGGTATAAAAACAATGGGTCTTACCAGCCATCTGTCTTAACTGCTGGAATGCCGCCTCCAAACTTCCCGCCTTGCCAACGGGACGTTCACGCGAATCGGCAAACACCTGATCGGAACCTATTATCAAGGCATCGGGATATTTTTCGGCCAGACTTTGCGCTTTGCCCAAAGCTAAATGGCGCACCAAAAGCGATGGCGCAACCGATGGCGTCATTACCTCATCATAATCTGGCGCAACGGCAATAAAAGGTAGGTCCAATTGACGCAGTAATTGTTGCCGATACGGGCTGGTAGAAGCTAAAACAATTGTTCTCATCTTAAAGAAGCCTTTTGTTGATGCATAATAACAATTACTCTGCCCGCTGAAACGCTAAACAGCTTTGCAACCCAGCGATGAATTGTTCATTTAAAGAACTTGGTGCAAGCACCTTAACGTGAGGAATAAAAGAGTACAACCAGGCAAGAATTTCCTTGTCGCCACTGGCACAAAAACTCAAAATCAAAGAGCCATCATTTTGCTCTTCAATCTGCTGCTCAGGATGCCAAATACGCTCACGCACCAAATGGGCAACATCTGCACTGAATGCCAACTTTAATTTCTGTGCATCGCCCTCATCAATCAAACCAAAAGCGGTGCCGGTTAACATCTCAACCCGATAGTCTTCAGGCACCTCAAAACGATCATCCTGCAAGACTACCGATTCAATTCTTTCGATAGCAAACAACCTAAGGGCATTACGCTTATGAGCGTACCCCCCAATGTAAAGACCATTTTTGTAAAACAGCAACGTATATGGATCAACCACATACTGTTGCGGTTGCCGCTGTGCTGGACGATAACAGATAAGACAGCGGCGCTGCTGCAACAGAGCTTGGCGTAAGGAGGTTAATTGCTGATATTGACCAGAATAATCTTTTAAACCATTAAAACGGGGCACCGATGCTTCGGCTATTCGTTCTAAGTGGGCAACACTGCGGGGCGGTAAGTTAGAATGGATACGCGAAAAAACCGCCTCTAGATCATCCTGAAACGGTGTACCGTGCAAAAACTCCAACTGTCCACGACACAAATAGAGGGTCATTAGCTCTTCTAAAGAAAACGTGATCGGCGGCATCCGACTAAAACCAGAAATAAAACTATAGAGCACCTGCCCATCAGACTGACGTTCATTGACCAACGGATAACCACTATCGATAATCGTCTGTAAATCACGATAAACAGTACGCCTAGTAACCTGACACTCCTCTACTAGCTCAGGCACCGTAGCACCTCGGCGTGATTCGAGGATGCGGATCAGATCTAGCAACCGTGCCGCCTGACTATATTTTTTAGCTACCCGACCGGGCTTGCGTTTACTTTCCATCAACTCTTTCCATTAAAAAGACCAACCATATAAAACTCAAAGCATGGCAGAACAAGGCATAAATTACAGGATAACGAAACTTTTGTTCAACAATGACAGTTTATTGCAATTGATGACCATTATCCAGCAGTTTTCCTTTGACTTGATGGGAAAAATCGGCAAAGTTAGGCAGATTTACATCTAAATAAAATATAGTGCAATATTTGACTATAGCTGAACCCACAAAAGTACAACTTTTAAACATTGTCCCAGCAAGGAAAGCAAGCATGAAAATCAGCATAGAGTTTTGTAACCAGTGAGGTTATCGTCCACGAGCTGTCAGTTTGGCGGCTAAAGTTGAAAAGCAATTTGATGTTAAGGTAGAAATGATTCCATCAAGTGGTGGCGTCTTTGAAGTCGTCGCTGACGACAAACTCATATATTCAAAAAAAGCTACTGGAGTATTTCCTGGCGAAGGCAACGTCATGGACTTACTGCAACAAAGCTAAACTTTAATTTTTTATAGTGTACAAGGAGAAATACCATGAGCAACAATTACTTTAATTCACTCCCTTTTAGTCGCAAAATCCAAGAACTTGGCACCTGTAGGTTCATGGATGCTGACGAATTCACCACTGGCTGCGATTACGCCAAAGGCAAAAAAATTGTTATCGTTGGCTGCGGAGCTCAAGGGCTAAATCAAGGCCTGAACATGCGCGATAGTGGCCTTGACGTCGCTTACACTTTGCGCAGTGCTGCAATTGCAGAAAAACGTCAATCATACATTGATGCTACTGAAAACGGCTTTACTGTAGGCTCATACGAAGAGATGCTTCCAACTGCCGATATCGTCATGAATTTGGCTCCCGACAAGCAGCACACCGATGTGGTTAACACCGTTGTTCCACTGATGAAACAAAATGCCACCTTCTCTTACGCTCACGGCTTTAATATTGTTGAAGAAGGGGCCGTAATTCGCAACGATCTAACCGTCATCATGGTTGCCCCTAAATGTCCGGGTAGCGAAGTTCGCGAAGAGTACAAGCGTGGTTTCGGCGTACCAACCCTAATTGCGGTTCATGGCGAAAACGATCCCAATGGTGATGGCCTTGAAATCGCCAAAGCCCTTTGCTCTGCCCAAGGCGGAGACCGTGCCGGCGTACTAGAATCATCATTTGTTGCCGAAGTTAAATCTGACCTCATGGGTGAGCAGACCATCCTTTGCGGCATGCTTCAAGCTGGATCACTCTTATGTTTCGACAAAATGGTCGGCGATGGCATTGATGCCGCTTGGGCGGTAAAATTGCTCCAATATGGCTGGGAAGCGATCACTGAAGCACTAAAGTATGGTGGTATCACTAACATGCTCGATCGCTTGAGTAATCCGGCAAAGATTGAAGCATTTGAACTATCCGAAGACCTCAAAGAGATTATGCGCCCATTGTTTGAAAAGCACATGGACGATATCCTTTCAGGTGAGTTTTCCAAAACCATGATGGAAGACTGGGCTAATGACGATAAGAACCTACTCGGCTGGCGTGAACAAACTGGCCAAACTGCCTTCGAAAAAACCGAAGCGGCAGGAGAAATTACCGAGCAAGAATTCTTCGACAAAGGTATCTTAATGGTTGCCATGGTTAAGGCCGGAGTAGAGTTGGCTTTTGAAACCATGGTAATTTCTGGAATTGAGCCAGAATCAGCATATTATGAGTCCCTCCACGAGACCCCATTGATTGCCAACACCATCGCCCGGAAGAAACTGTATGAAATGAACCGGATTATTTCCGATACAGCAGAATATGGTTGCTACCTGTTTGCTCATGCCTGCGTACCGCTACTAAAAGATTTTATGGCTTCGGTAAATACCGACGTTATTGGCAAAGGGCTAAAAAACCAAGATAACGGCGTCAACAACCAAGACTTGGTTGAAATCAACGCCGAAATTCGCGATCACCTGATTGAAGAAGTTGGTGAAGTTTTACGCGAAGCTATGAATGGTATGAAAGCAATCGCTCAATAAAGAATAATCATTAAAAAGCCGCACGTTCAAAAACAAAAAATCGTTTTAAAATGTGCGGCTTTTTTCAATCCACCTCCTAAAAGAAGCCATAAATCATGACAACTAACAATTCAAATTTATCCGCTGAAGACCGTGACAAGTTAGTTGCCAACATGCGCAAAGAAGAACAACAGCGCCAATCTGGCTATCGTGAGCAAGCACTAAAACTTTTCCCCCACGTTTGCGGCCGCTGTAGCCGTGATTTTGAAGGTAAAAAAATTAGTGAATTAACCGTTCACCACATTGATCATAACCACGACAACAACCCAGCAAACGGCGCCAATTGGGAACTTCTTTGCATCTACTGCCACGATCATGAGCATACTCGTGGAGTCCAAGAAAGCAGGCTAGAAAGCACTACCGATTCGGCCCCCAAAAGCGCCCCACTCTCCCACTCTCCATTTGCCGCATTAGCTACAAAAATAAAAGCTAAATAGACCACGAATCCACCTACAAGTTTTAAACCCCACCAGATTACCGCCATTAAAAACTCCTTATTGTCTTGAGCAAACAATAAAACCATGTTATATTCCCAGCACTGGAGCAGTAACCTTGCCAAAAGAAAAGGACACGCTATGTCATTTTTTTACAATATTTATGTGGGTCTAGAAAAGAGCATATTCAATACGTTGATGAAAAAGATACTTGGAAACATAATGCTCTTACTTTCTCTACAGCTAACATTGTTTATAACTATACTTTTGAACCTGAATGAATTTAGATCTGTTTTAGCAACACAAAACGAAGGGGACATTGCACAACTTGCAACAATTATTGACAGAGCAACATGGCAATCTACCGCAGTTATAATCATTTCAATTATAATTTCAATTTGCACCCTTTTCTTCATGCGGCATTTAATTGTAAAGCCTGTTAAAGACCTTAACCAGCAATTAAAAGCAATGAACAGTGGAGAAATAAACTTATCAAACCGACTGCAAACTAAAAACCACGGTGATTTTCTTGAGCTTGCGAATAACTACAATACCTTTTTGGATCAACTTAGAAAAACTATCCACCGATTGCGCAAATTTGGAACCGAAGTAGCCGTTGGCGCAACCACCGTTGTCAACCAAGTAAACGAAGCATCTGCTAAGGCTGAAAATCAAGGCAGCCTTTCAACAACAGTGTTTAGTAATAGTGAAGTAACTACGCACACACTTGGAA
>JADGED010000059.1:0-7077 GCA_016744555.1 Desulfuromonadaceae bacterium | reverse complement strand
CACTTGGAAACATCTCTGACAATGCGCAAAACATTGCCGCTTCAAACTCAGAAAGCCTTGACTCTGCACGCGAATCACTAACTGAGCTAGAAACTGTAAATAAAAACATGGAGAAGATGCTGCTACAAATCAATCAGCACGATAAAACCATTAACCTTATGGGGGATAAATCACGTGACATCCGTAAGATAATTACAACTATTCAGGCTCTATCGTTCCAAACAGGGCTACTCTCACTAAATGCGGCTGTGGAAGCGGCACGTGCAGGAGAAGCTGGAAAAGGTTTTTCCGTAGTTGCCAGTGAGGTCAAACAACTGTCGGAAGGTTCAAACAAGGCCAGCGAACAGATTGCTTCACAAATAACTGAGATGCTAACCAGCATTGAAGGGGCACTTGCTGAGGCCAGCAAAATAAATCAAGCAGCTGAGCAAACTATGAATATTTCACGAGCGGCCTGCGACAACTACAGCAAACTAATAAATAAGTTTGACGATAACCACAACCTTCTAACCCATATTACCGCTTCGGTAGAGGAGATTTCTGCTACCAATATAGAGACCCATGAGCAAGTATCCAACATAAAGGATTTAAGCAATATCGTTGGTGAGCGCACCTCTAACTCTAAACAAATTGCGGTAAAGCTTCAAACCACCAGCGAATCACTACAACAGTTAGTTGCAAAATTCGTTACCGGAGAAGGTACTTTTGAGCAGATCCTTAAACTTGGACAATCTTTTCGGGATATAGCCACCGAACAAATTGAGAGTATTGCGCAGCAAGGGACTAATGTTTTCGATACAAGCTACAAAGAGATAGCCGATACATTGCCAACCAAATATTCAACCAGCTACGACAATGTTTTTGCTCAACTGATTCAACCAATTTGCGACCAAATACTACAGAGCCTACCTTCAGGCATATTTGCAATTTGCGTTGACCATAATGGCTATGGGCCAACTCATAACAGTGCTTTTACTAAACCACTAACTGGAAACCCTGAAATTGATGTCGTTGGTAGTCGCGACAAAAGGATGTTCAATGACCCGACGGGGCTACGCGGGGCTCAAAATCAGGAGAGCTTTCTGCTACAAACCTACATGCGTGACACGGGAGAAATACTAAGCGATCTATCTTTACCGATTCACATAAATGGTCGTCATTGGGGGGCAGTAAGGTTAGGGTTCAACCCACAAGTGCTAATGGCTTAAAGTAATCATTTAGACAAACCCTTTCATTAACTTCTCATCAGTGAGCTTAGAGCTTACTGATGAGAAGCATTAGTACGAACCATTCTTTCCCACCTCCGTTACTATCTTGATTACATTTGTGTAAATGTTACAATTTAAAACTACATACAAATCAAGGAGACATCATGCGTTATAGAGTGTTACTTCTGGCATTTATGATTGGTATGTTTACTGCCAATAGCGGTGCTAATAGCAACGTAAATGAGATAATTAAAAAAGTTGAGAACAACCTTAATGGTGAAACTGCAATTTTAGAATTCACGATGCGGGTAAAGAACAAGCGGACAGAGCGCACCATGAAAATGGTTAGCTATTCAAGTGGCAAAGATAAATCTTTTATCAAAATACTCTACCCCGGCAAAGATAAAGGGATAACTTTTTTAAAGATTGATAACACCATGTGGCAGTATGTACCGCGGATAGAAAAAACCATTAAAATACCAGCTTCAATGATGTTACAAAGCTGGATGGGGAGCGATTTCACCAATGACGATCTAGTCAAAGAGAGTTCAATTAGTGATGACTATACCTGTACCCTGCTGCAAGAATCAGAAAACAGCTACCAACTAGAACTAATCCCGTTAGAAGATGCTGCCGTAATCTGGGGAAAAATAATCATGGAGATTTCCAAGCAATACTACTTACCCACTACCGTTAATTACTTTGATGAGGATAACACCCTCATTCGAGAATTAACTTATAGTGACATTAAACCATTTGGCGACCGTTTTTATCCGACCAAATGGTTAATGCTGCCACAAGAAGCTGACAAAATTGGCCACCAAACCCACATGGAGATTTCTGCAGCTACTTTTGACGCTGAAATTGATGCTGCATTTTTCACCAAACGAGCACTCAAACGGTATTCCCGCTAGCCGATAACTAGCACAGTCATCTAGGGGACTAAATGCTGATAAAACTTGCGTTACGCAATTTGATAGCTTACAAAAAACGCACCATCGTCACCGTTTTGCTAACCACTATCACCACGGCATTACTTGTATTTTCTACCGCCTGGATGGACGGTTCCCACCAAACAATGATAAAAAATGCCGTGGAAATTTATCCCGGTTACCTCCAAATAACCGCCGATAAGTTCCGTGATTCTCCCAGCTTTGACCACCTAATTTTTGATGCCGATACCGTTAGCCAACAACTGAGCCAAAATCAAGATATCGCCACCTTTGGAGCACGGTTTGAATCGTTTGTCCTGTTTTCTGCCAACGAAAAGTCTGTTGGAGGGATGTTAACCGGAATTGAGCCAGAAAAAGAACAACAACTCTCACGCCTCTATTCTTCCTTACATAGTGGTGATTACCTCAAAACAACCGATACTAACTCCGCCTATATTGGTATCGAGCTTGCCAGACGGTTAAAGGTCGATATTGGCGATGAAATTGTTTTTATCGGCAATGGTGCAGATTACTCTTTTGCTGCGGACACCTTAAAAATAAAAGGCTTGTTCCAAACTGGCCTCTACGAGTTTGATGCCAGTGCCGCTTTTATCGCCAAACCGTACTTCGACGTGATCATGGCAGCCGACAACTATGCCACCCATTTTATCGTTCAACCAAAGCATCCTGAGCAAACCGTTGAATTGGCGGCACAGCTGGGAGAAACCATCGGCAGTCAATATCAATCGGCAAGCTGGAACCAAATAATGGCAGAACTAGTTAAAGCGATGGAGATCGATTCCCTGTTTGGTTATATCACCCTTGCAATTATCTTCATCGTCGTATTTTTTGTCATTATGATTTACACCCTGCTAACCGTTTTTGGTCGCATTCGTGAAATCGGCGTTCTTCGGGCAATCGGCACAACGCCAAGACAGATTTTCACCATACTCCTGCTAGAGAGTTGTGTCCTGGCTCTTATCAGTGTGATTGCCGGTGGTTTGCTTGGTGGTGCATTTGCTTACTACTTCGAACTTCACCCCATTACCCTTAGTGGCTTTGAAGACCAGTTTAAGCAGTATGGCTTAGCGGTATCGGCGATCCCCACCGCCTTTGAACCATGGACCATTTTGCGTGATATGGCGGTAATGTTTACCCTCTCGGTGCTATCCACTATTTACCCAATTATTAAAGTCAATCGCTACAAACCCGTTGAGGCCATGCGTCATGTTTAAAACTGCCACTAAAATTGGGATCACTTCTTTGCTACGCCGACGTACACGTTCGGCCCTACTGATCCTCATGATTGCTGTCAGCCTCTGGGGCTTACTGTTTATTGAGGGGATATACGACGGCATGACTGAACAAATGATCGCTAATGCTATCCGGAGCGACAGTGGCCACATATCCATCTTTGCCGATGGGTATCGACTGAATCCCGACCTTTCACGCTGGATTGAAAACACGATAGAATTAGATGAATTCCTCAACGAGAGACAGCAGATTAAAAGTACAGTTGCCCGCTTAAAACAAGATGGATTAGTCGCAACTGCGCACTATTCTCGTGGCATAGCAATTCTAGGCATTGACCTTGAGCGCGAAGCAAACCATAGCCATTTAGAGGGCTACCTGCGGCATGGTGAACTAAACTTTGGGGAGAGACAACGGGGAGCAATCATCGGCTTCAAATTGGCCAAAAAACTCAAAGTTGCCATTGGTAATAAGATTATCCTCTCGGCGCAAAATAGCGCCGGTGAAATGGCCTCCACCGCACTAAAAGTAAAAGGGATTATAAAAACCCACAACATGGCCTTTGACGAAAATGCTGTTTTTATCGCTGCGGCAAAAGCCCGCGAACTACTTTCGATGCCCACAGGTATCAGTCAGATAGCGATCAGTATTGCCAACGAGGGCGAAATAGCGTCACTACAGCAGCAATTACAAGAAGAGTTCCCTAATTTGACCATCAAACGTTGGGATGAACTCTATCCAGCCTTGCAGCAATCGAGGGTGTTAATGGCGGGATTCAAACAAGTGATAAATATCATAATTTTTAGTATTGCCGCATTGGGTATTTTTGGAGTAATGCTGGTTTCGGTACTGGAGCGGATGCGAGAATTTGGTATCATGCTGGCAATTGGTACCAAGTTTAGTCAAATCGGCATCATCATCTTGGTCGAAGCATCCATCCTTGGCTGTGCCGGGTTTGGCTTGGGGGCGCTAGCAGGGTTTTCCACCCTCTACTATTTTAAAATTTATGGCCTCGATCTCAGTGTCTTTAGCTCTGCGCTGGATGAGTTTGGTCTCGATGCCATAACCTACGCAATCATTCGCCCCGATTATTTTTTCACCGCTTTAGCGGCAATAATTTTGGCATCGGTATTCAGCATCATAATTCCATTGCGGATACTAAAAAAGACCAAACCCGTCGATGCGATAAACGCCATTTAAGGTTCATTACCAAAGGATAGGATTGTTTAAATGAGCGATTTTCTTAAAATTCAGCAGATCAATAAAACCTTTCAACCCGACAAAGAAGTACGGATTGAAGCACTACAAGATATCAACCTTGAAATTGAAGCCGGTGATTTTGTCGTCATCTCTGGCCCTTCTGGCAGCGGCAAGACTACCCTACTGAACATTGTCGGAGGTTTGGAAAATGCTACCGGTGGCACCGTTATTCTGGACGGTCAAAACGTTACCGGTTTAGCCGAAAAAGAGCTATCACATTTGCGCCGCAATCACATTGGTTTTATCTTTCAAGCCTACAACTTAATTCCGGTACTCAACGTGCGCGAGAATATTGAATTCATCATGAAGCTTCAAGGGACAACGCAAAGGGCCTGCGACCAAGGGGTCGAAGAAATTGCAAAAAAACTCCATATTGATGATTTGTTAAAAAAATTACCCCATCAATTAAGTGGTGGCCAACAACAACGGGTAGCCGTAGCAAGGGCAGTAGCTGCGGAACCTAAACTTATTCTTGCTGATGAACCCACTGCTAACTTAGATTCGCAAAATGCTGCGACCCTAATGGATATGTTGGAGCACCTCAACCAGCACGAAGGAATCACTATTATTTTTTCCTCCCACGATCCAATGGTTATTGAACGGGCGAAACATTCGATTGTTTTAAAAGATGGAAAAGTGGTGAGCAATGAACGGTTTAATTAATCTTCTGATCGCAGGAATTCTGGGGATCACTCCGAACCTAGCCCTTGAAAACACTAATATCATCGGCTATCAAGAGATCAATCATACTACCGACTTTAACCGCCTGCGTGCCGACCTAAGCCTCGACTATAGCGAAGCACCTAACCTATTTGCAAAATTGATTGTCGACAACAAATCTGAATACATAACCACCCCTGAACACTTTAAAAACAAGACCTCTGTCTATCGCGCTTACCTACAGTACCGTGGTGACACCCACTTTTGGACTATCGGCAAACAACGAATCCCCCTCGGCGTTGGACGAATTTGGAACCCAATTGACAAGTTTAATCCGATCCAAATTGAACAAGTTGAGCCAGCAAATCGGCAAGGTGTAGATGCGATTCGCTACGAATACGCCCACAGTCAATTTTCTGTGATTGACGTAACTTTAGCGCAAGACCAAGGGGCAATTAGAGCAAAAACCAATCTCCAACAAATCGATATCGGCTTGATATGCACATGGGACGATGACACCGACATCGATATAATCGGCTGGGAAGTTGAAGGGGAATTACTCCAAACGGGGATTGAATTTCGTAGCGAAGGGGGAAGATTTCACAATCACTCTACCGACGATCATTATTTCAGTTATATAATTGGTGCCGAATACGGCTTTGCAAACTCCATTAATTTTCTTACCGAATATCACTACGATGGTGAACTAGAAGCTGATTACCTAGCCGGACAACTAAGCCTACAACCCGCCATGCTCTGGTATTACTCCTGCTTAGTCACAAATAAACTTGGTGAAAAATCTGGTTTTATCAATCCAACCGTTGAATATAGTTTCAGCGATAACACAACTATTGGCACCGGTGCTTTCATTTATTATGGTCATGAAGAATCTGCTTTTTCACAGCCACCAGATCAATATTACTTACGACTTTTTATTCACTTTTAGTGGTAAACTAATAAAGCTTTACTTTTCTCCTCCACTTAAACTACACCCAAACAACTCATAAATTAAACATCTCTCAACCTTAAGCCATATTATCTATTTCAACACACATTCAGCTTAAATCTAACTTGACAATTCACCATTAAAGGTATTTAATCACAAATCGCAAATACTATCAGCAACTTGGAAGATAAAAAAACTAGGACAATGCTGATCTTAGTTAGAGATACCATTTGAAAGGATTCAATTTTGAAAATCAAAAGTAAAATTATTGTTGCCTCAGCCGCAATAGTCGCAATAACCATTTTCTCGGTGCTCGGCGTAGCCCTTTACCAAAAGTCAGTACTAAGCAACACCGTTGGCACCGAGATTGACAATCTCGCCAAAAAAGAAGCCGAGAGTATTGTCCGAGACGTATACCTTATGTGTCGAGCAGCTCAGGAATCTGTACAAAAAATGGTTGATTCAGGCCTTAATGTTGCCAGGTGCACACTGGACTCTTCTGGAGGCGCGGTATTAAGCACTGAGACAGCACAGTGGAAAGCCGTAAATCAATATACTAAAGAAGCAAAGAATATAGAATTACCAAAAATGATGGTTGGTCCCGATTGGTTAGGACAAAACCGAGAAATGGGGACAAGGACATTAATAGTTGATAAAGTTAACGACATGGTCGGCGGAACAGCAACCATTTTTCAACGAATGAATGATGCAGGTGACATGCTTCGTGTTGCCACTAATGTTGAAAAACTGGATGGCAAACGTGCTGTTGGTACATACATCCCTAAAATTAATCCAGACGGCGCCACTAACGCAGTGGTTA
>JADGED010000058.1:3854-12581 GCA_016744555.1 Desulfuromonadaceae bacterium | reverse complement strand
ATCAACCATCAGTCAAGCTTATCTAGAATTGGAAAAAAAAGGTCTAATTGCCGCCCGTGACCGTTCTGGATATTATCTCAGCAGTGGGGTAAAGCCGCTCCCAGCACCAGCAAGCCGCCCCAAATTGGATCTAAAACCCACTCTTGGTCAACGTAACGATTTAATCCAAACAGTCCTGGAAGCGCTAGGAAACCCCAACCTTCTCCCTTTAGGTGTTGTTTCACCAGCCGAAGAGCTACTGCCCACCAAAACACTAACCAGATTATTGACCTCAGCCTTGCGAGAGAATTCGACCCGGGCAATGAACTACTCTTCGGTCAGCGGCGATATCGAACTTCGGCAACAAATTGCGCTATATTCAATCGATTCTGGCATTACTGCAACTCCAGACGAAGTTTTGATCACTTCTGGAGCGATGGAGGGAATTTCTATCGCTCTTCGTGCTTTGACTAGGCCAGGGGACAATGTCTTAATTCAGTCGCCAAGCTATTTTTGTTTTCTTCAACTACTAGAAAGTTGCGGGCTCAGAGCAATTGAAATCCCTTCGTCAACCACGGGGATTGATCCGAACGATGTTCAAAATGCCATAAATAGGTTTGCTATTAAAGCAGCTATTCTAGTCCCCAACTTTAATAACCCTGACGGTAGCTTCACCGATGACACTAAAAAGCGGCAGATAGTTAATTTGCTCGCCGAGCAATCTATTCCGCTGGTCGAGGACGACGTTTATGGCGATCTATATTTTGGCAACAAGCGCCCAGCAACCTTCAAAAGCTTTGATCAACATGGGGCAGTCATTCTTTGTTCATCATTTTCAAAAACAGTTGCCCCGGGGTACCGAGTTGGGTGGATGCTGCCTGGACAGCATTACAAAAAAACACTCGATCTAAAAACCACTACCAACATCTGTACTGCTGTTCCAAATCAAATGGCTATGACCGCTTTTTTGCGGCAAGGTTACTACGAACGTCATCTGCGCCGATTGCGCAGCGCTATCCAAAGCCAGATGGAAACATTATTTCTCAGTCTACAACGCCATTTTCCGCCTACAACAAGAGCAGGTCTTCCCGAAGGTGGAGCTTCTATCTGGGTGGAATTACCAGCCGGAGTTGATGCCATAGAGCTTTTTTATCAGGCGCGCCAAGCCGGTATAGGGATCGCCCCTGGGCCAATATTTTCTACCCAAGATAAATACAATAATTTTATTCGCCTTAGTTGCAATGGCAGGTGGAACGAACAGATGGAAGCAGGGATGAAAACACTTGGCGAACTGACTAGCAAAATGATTTAAACTAAAGGTGTAACAACTAAAACCGCCCCAGCACAATTTAAGTGCTGGAGCGGTTATTTTCTTCTGCGTTAATATAGATAGAATTGATCAGACAAACCCTATTCCGGCATGTTTGGAATAGATGTTTCCTCACCTTTATGGTTACGTAAGTAGTAGTTTTCTTCGTCTTTGCCAATAATGTAATAATCTGGCATCAGCGGAATCTTCCCTATGTTTGTGGCAATAACCGACATAGGTTGGGCCAACCCAGTGGTGTGCCCACGTAATGCATCACGAATCAACTCGGCACCCTTTTCGACTGGGGTGCGGAAATGGTCAATACCAGGAGCAGGCTCACAATAGAACACATAGTAAGGCTTAATCCGTACTCGCAATAGTTTTTGATGTAGCTCACGGAAAGTATCAACATCGTCGTTAATACCTTTCAGCAACACCGCTTGATTACCGACATTCACCCCACAGGATAGCAATTCAAACACAGCCTTGGCAGTCTCTTCGGTAATTTCATTGGGATGGTTACACTGGGTATTGACCCAGATCGGTACCCGATGATATTTGCCGAGAACTTTTTTTAGCCCCGGGGTGATTCTTTGCGGCAAAACAATTGGGAGGCGCGTCCCAAAACGGATCATCTCGACATGTGGCAATTCCCTTAACTTGCTGATCAGATACTCTAGCTTGTCATCAGAAAGTAAAAATGGATCACCGCCAGTGATTAGAACATCGCGCACTTCTGGATGTTCGGCAATCCACTGCAAGCCTTCGTCAACATTAAAATTAAGCTGTAGATCGCCATCTACCACCAACTCTTTACGGAAGCAGTGGCGACAATAGACACCACATACCTGGGTTACAGTGAAGGCAACCCGATCACGATACTGACGGGCGATACAATCAGGACGCTGCTCTTCGGTCTCTCGGTTCTCTTTCCAGAGCAAATAGTCTTGCATGCCAAACCGATTCTCATGCTCATGGAGCGATGGAATCACCTGCCGACGAATCGGGCAATTAGGGTCATCTCGATCCATCAGGGAAGCAAAATATGGCGTAGTTCCCCAAGTGGTTTTCGTCTCGGTGAGGATTTTTTCTTCCTCACTGGTAAGGTTAATGTACTGCTTGACCTTTTCGATACTGTTAACGAATCCTTTGATCTGGTCTTGCCATACGCCCGACATGAAAGCTCCCTTTTTAGATTGAAGTTGTGCCAAAACACCCAACCCCCACAATGGGAAGTCTATGGCTTGTCTCGGCAAAAGCACCCAATGCTGGTATGACAAATAAAGTACAGGTACGGATAGAGAAGTGACTTCAATTCCATAGAAAAGTACGGAGATAGCCAGCAGAGTGCTGAAAGTGATGATTATTTTTTTGTAAAGAGACAGAGCCACCCGCACCCGGTATTACGACGGAACGACGTAATCCAGTGCTGCTCTGTAGGATGAGGGTTCGACCCGAACACGCCTAGGGCATGAACAGTCCACCTCAGTTGCGGGTCTATGGTCGGAACATCCAGTGAGGACGCCGCCATGAACTCAATTACCCTAACACAACAAGGGTAGAACCGCAAACTAGGCGATCCCAATCCATCGGTGCACGAACACATTCTTAAACAACAAACTTATTCTACGTTATATCTCCAGCAGACCTACAGTGCCGTTCGATAAAAACGAACGCTGCATCCCAAACATTTCATTAGATAAAATCCGTAGATTCTATTAAAACCTGTATCTATAACAACAAATTGCCAATTATCATTTTATTTGTGTTCAATATTGTCAATCGCATAAAGTGTTTTTTAGGATAGGATAGAACAGATGAAAGCAATCCACCACATAAAGAAATGGCAACACAGACAAGCCAACAACCTCCTCTGTCTCATTGGAAGTCTAGCAATAGCACTGGGCATTACCCTTTTCATTCAACCCAACCAAATTGCCGCAGGTGGAACACCTGGAATAGCCATTTTGCTCAGTCACCTCACCAATATGACAGCAGGCAGTCTCATGCTCATAATCAATATTCCGCTATTAATTCTTGGGGGCTATTTTCTCGGAAAAGTTTTTGTCTGGAGAACAGTTATTGTTGTCGCTATCATTTCCGCATTAGTAGATTTTTTCAACGAGATAGTTCAAGTTACTGCAGTAGTACAGCAGCCAATAGTAGCAGCTATATGCGGCGGAGCTGCCATCGGCATCGGGGTTGGATTAATCCTTAAAGGAAATGCTTCAGCCGGAGGCCCAACAATAGTCGCACGCATTATTGCCGATAAAAGCAGTATCAGACCGGGACACATAATTCTTCTCATCGATGCCACAATTGTCATTTCATCTGCATTTGTTTTTGCTGCTGCAGAATCCGCTCTATTAAGTATGCTCAGCGTTATCGTAACCGGTCGTTGTATCGACCTAGCACTAAGGAAAAATGCACTAAACGACATCCCCCTGCTAACATCATCCCGTCAAGCAACAGTGGGGCAATAGTCGGAAGCCACTTTACGCCCAAAACAAATATAGACGCAGTAATCGAAATACTGAAACTATAAACAAAGCCCCAGCACTTTTCGAAGCTGGAGCTTTGCTATAAAGGAAAAACTGTGACTAACGCTACAGATTGGGCTAGTTACGCAATAATTTATTTAGCTGCATCTTTAATTACATCTACACATTGCAACTCTTTATGCTCTTTAATTCGAGCATTGTATTTTTCATTTAGACTAAGGAGGTCTGAGCACTTTCCGGAGATATTTGTGACCCCTCCGCCACCGACAATAGTGTAGAAAATACTGCGTCGTTCGGCATCTGATTCGATAAAATCAACTACTTGCTGACAACTCTTTGAGTTTGTATTACTGCTTATCACGCCTCCAATTGCGGAAAGCTTGTCGATAAAAACCCTCATCTCAGCTTGAGTCTCTTGATACGTAGCATTCGTTGAAGAAAATTCAGAATAAATTGCAGCATATGCGGCTTTGTCTTCTGCGGCAGCGCCTCTTGCCTGCAATCCAGTAAGTTTGCTACTTAGCCCTTGGAGTTTGCTCGCTAACCGTTGATAGGTTGGGTGGTTAGCAGTACCTTTTAAATATGAAGTTATGGTGCCGAGATATTTATCCTCGCTTTTTCTGTAGTCGGCGGCAATCGCTTGCATACTTTTTTGGAGGCGCAAACATTTCCCCAGGGCTGGGTCTTGCTTCTCTTTTTTCTTTAATTTAGCTTTTAGCTGGGCAAATAAGTCACTTTCTGCACCGATTCCATATGTACTTGCTTTTGTCGCTACTAACTGCGCATAGGAGATGGTGCAATCATCCTCAGGTAATGCTGGAAATCCTTGAATCCATTCGCGCATAATTTCTTTTTCGTAATCTTTTTGTGCCGGTCCAATATCCTTAGGCTTCCCCCACGAAAAAGCTTCTTTGTCTGCAATCGGGGTGCTTAACAATTCTCGGGTTATAGCGGCTCCAGCTGGCCCCAAACAGGTGGGCACAACATTGCTAACTAGGTTTGTGATTGTTTGTTTATGCCGTTTTTTCCCCCGGGCTAAGTAATCGACATTTTCAGCTAGTTGGAAATTGATTTTTTTAACGGCAATGATCCGTTTGTCTTTTTTGGCCCGTACCGATACTGTGTGCTTGCCAACGGGGTAACTTTCATCTAAGCCAACTATGACATTGGTGATCCCATTCGTGTTTGCAGCACCGGATTTAAGGATTTCCCCATCTATGAACCATTCAACCGTTTGCTTGTCCCAAGTGCCAATGGGGATTACATTAAAGGCAAGCTTATCTCCGTGTTTTACTACCTCTTTAGACGATTTGCCGTTTGTGTGTTTTGCCGAAATAGCACCCATGCCAAAGGCACCAGAAACGGTAAAGCCATAATCGGTTGAATCCATCATTTTGTTGCTGTTGGCATTAAAAATACGGAACACGGCATAGTAGCGGCCGGGAGGGAGATTGTTGTTATAGTGGCTCAATTTATGGACTGACGGGTTGCTGGCAGACTTGAATTCAGTTTTAGCGATAACCTGTTTTGCACCGTTTTTGATTTGCCATTGCACTTTATACTGGTTGGTCCAGCGGTCTGAACGGGGCACGGTAAAATCGATGGTATCGCCGATCTGTACATCATCAAGAACGTAGGAGACTCCTCCAGTTTTACTGGTGGCGGTGGCGCTAATTAAACCCAGATCGATGGCTTCTATCCGGCCGAAAATAGCGTCCATTTTCTCTTTTTGCAGTATTTCAGCTTCTGCACGGACAGCATCATCCTGCCAATTTATAAAAAAATCACGGCTAGCCAGAAAACCTTCTTCGACAGATTTCGCACCAGAAAGTAAGGGAGAAATAGTCATTGAGCCAACAGTGTTAATCCCAATTTCGGCAAAGACCTCTGCTGCGACAAGGGCAGGATCGACATCCTCACCGTTTGCAATTCTTTCCAAAATTTCTCTTTTTACCCGTTCATCCGCTTTCCACCCTCGTTCAAGAGAGTCAATTATAGGAACCGGTGCTAACTCAGTTAAGGCAACCGCAGAGCGTTTTAGGTTTTTCATTGTTTCCGAATCATTTTCTTCGATATTAAAAAATAAATGTGATCCATTTTCTGCGTTTTTTAGCTCCTTTTGAATACTAAGGTAGTTGCCTAAAAATCCAGCAGCCTTGCCAGCTTTACCAAGTCTTGAAAGTGCTGCTGCAGTGGTTTTAGTACCTTTAATCTGCGCTGTTTGTTTGGCACTGTTATAGCCACGCAGGCGTAACTTGAGATCTTGGCTAACATTGCTATCTACCGTATTTGAATCGAGGAGCTTATTCATCAGCTCACCTTGTTGGGCTGGTGGCAGATCAGAAATAAGGTTTGCTATGCGCTCATTGTTTTTTGCAGTTTGAGTTCGATCACGCGAGGAGGCAATACCCAACAGGATAGCTTCATTTAACTTACCCTGAACCATTAAGTTATCGGCGCTACTAGCTGCAGTGGCAGCATTAATTTGCCGTTTAGAAGTTGTTACGCCATCTGAAGCAGCACGCTTCTTCGCTGTTTCAGGAAGATTACTGGCTGCCAGTGCAGACGTGTCGGCATGCTCGGCAAGGACATTGGAAGCATAATTGATACGGCTAAAATATTTTGCCTGCTGAGCTTGGCTTTGAATAAGGCTGGCTTCCAGATTCATTCGTTTATTGTACGCAGCGGTTCCTCGCTTATGTGCCTGCGGGTTTTTATTGAGAACCATTATTTCTTTGGCATATTCTTTTGAAACATTACGCTTGTTACCGATAAAATCACGCATTTCATCTAAATAAGCCTTGGTTTCCTGCACCGTGGGTTTTTCACCAGACTCACTTCTTGTTTTTGCTTCAAATCGAGCCGCATCAGGGCGCACATACGCATCGTTATTAATTTTTGAAACCTCGGCAAATTCAGCCGGAGAGATTTCTTTAGTTGATGAATCTGGATTGATCATAAAATCTACATCATTCTTCTTAGTCCAATCCTTGCCTTGCTCCACCTTGCCACCAAGGTCTCTAATTTTTTCACTAAATTTTTCATTGTAGCTTTTTTGCATCCCCACAACTTGTTCTTTTGATGTGGCATTGGTGATATAATCGGAATCAGTTCCAGCATCATATACTTTGCTGGAGCGTGGCTGCACAGTTAATTTTGCACCGTGTTGTTTTGCGGCACTAACAGCAGTTTCTTGCGAAATCTGATCAAAGTAGGAGTGCGATTTTTGATATGCTGGGTCAGAAATAACCCCCTTAATACGCATTTTGTTAACTGTATCAATTTCACGTAAAACTAATGCTTGCTGCTGTTCAGTTGCAGAGCCCGTTTCCATTGCCTCTGCGGCTGCAATAATATCTTCGGTCCAACTGTAGCTGTGAACAGGAAAAATACAGGTAAGGCAAGAACAGAGAAAACCGATACAAAGGGTCTGCTTTAATTTAAAAAACAAATTCATTACTTGCCCTCCTTTTGCCATTTTTCGCCTAGCGTTACAGCGTAGTTTTTAAGCTCAATAGGAACATTTTCACCATTAATAATTTGTTGTAACGAACTAATGGCTTCCGTTGTTTGTCCCTTATCACGCAGGAGTACAGCGAGTGCTACATGAATAGATGTTGACTCTGGGTGCAGAAATGATTCTTCCAAAAGGTATTGACTCCCATCTTCAGTACGGCCAGCAGCGATATAACTGGAAGCAAGCAAGCTAGTAAGCTGTGGAGTGATGAGATTGCGATCTTTAGCAAAAAGAAACTTAATTTGATCAATAGTTTCAAGATAAAGGCCATTATTAAAAAGTGATTGCGCTAACATCACTTGGCCGCGCCCATGTTCTGGGTTCAAAGATACCGTCTGTAAAAAAGCAGTAAGGGCAAGCTGCATCCCCTCTGGACTTGCTTTCAATTCACTTAAAAGCACCCCCTTGAAAAACCATAGCTCACTTTTTTCTGGCTCCACAGCAAGGGCAGATTCGACATTAAACAGAGCCCGCTGAAAGCGCTCTGGGTCTTTTGTCTCTTTCCAAATTAAATAATCGTGCTCTGCCTGCTGTAGAAGGTTATAAGCAAGGGCTGGATAACGGATATTTTCATTTTCCGCTTCATTTCCTTGACTCAGTTCAGCAGCTTGAATTTGACTTAGAGATATCGACAAGAATAAAACGATAAGAAAGATGTACCGCATTAGGTATGCTCCTGAGGGTGAGTGCTATATTGCAACGTATTTAATTTAACTTTCTGTCCTTACATAGACATCAAAGTTACAGCACTATACTATAAAAAAGGGCAGAAACGACACATTAGCAAAGCGCAATAAAAACACAATAACTTTATTGCCCAACAACACTAATTCACAAATTTGTGACAAACAATAGGGGCAAGGGATGAAGAAATAACAAATACAGCTAGCCTCGGATACGCCTAGCACGGAAGGTACGTCCCTTTAATTTTCCTTCGTTCAACTTGGTCAAAGCTACTTTAGCTGCATCTCTGGTTACAGCAACATAAGACCAATTGGCGAAAATATTTATCTTGCCAACCTGTGCTCCAGCAATACCTTCTGCCCCGGTCAGAGCACCAAGAATATCTCCCGGTCGAATTTTTTGCCGCTTGCCGCCATCTATTTGTAACGTAGCCATATTCGGCGGCAGAATTTGATTATCTAAAACACTCGAAGAGGGTAAAGGTTCTCCTTCAATGCTTTGGCCTAGGAACTTCGCCAACCTATCAACCTTGTAGTGCTCTTTGCCACTAAACAAAGAACAGGCAACGCCTTGACTCCCCGCACGGCCGGTACGACCAATACGGTGGACATGAACCTCTGTCTCACGAGCAATATGATAGTTAAGCACTAAATCTAGAGCGTCAATATCCAACCCACGGGCAGCGACATCGGTAGCGACCAAAATTGATTCACTTTTATTGGAAAAACGCACCAGCG
>JADGED010000058.1:0-3757 GCA_016744555.1 Desulfuromonadaceae bacterium | reverse complement strand
CGATTGATCGCGCTCACGTTGTTCTAAATCGCCGTGGAGTGCCAAGGAGCTAAAACCATGCTCAACGAGATAATCGGCTACAGCCTGCGTGTCGCGCTTAGTATTACAAAATATCACTGCCGACTGTGGCTTGTGGTGACATAGCAACAACCGTAGTGCTTTCAGCCGTTGTTGCTCATCATCCTCAACCTGATAAAAATGTTGCTGAATGACACTATTAGCATGAGTAGCTTCTACTTGGACCATAACCGGGGCAGACATTATCCGCTCAGCAATTGACTCAATCTGCGCCGGGAAGGTGGCACTAAACATTAGCGTCTGGCGACTATCTGGGGTTTGCTCAATAATAGCATCTAGCTCCTCTTGAAACCCCATGTCCAACATCCGATCAGCCTCATCAAGAACCAGCATATTTAGCTTGCTGAGTACCAAAGATCCTTTACGAACATGCTCATCGACTCGCCCCGGAGTACCAACAATAATATGCGCACCGTGCTCCAACGAACCCAACTGAGGGCCAAATGGCATACCGCCACACAAGGTTAGAACCTTAATGTTGTGAATAGTACGCGCCAGCTTGCGAATTTCCTGGGCAACCTGATCAGCCAACTCCCGAGTTGGACACAGCACTAAAGATTGCACCCGAAACTGCTTTACCTGTAGCTTTTCCAGCAGTCCCAGTCCAAATGCAGCCGTTTTACCCGAACCAGTCTTCCCTTGGCCAATCACATCTTTGCCAGCTAAAATATGGGGCAAGCTCTGTGACTGAATTGGCGTCATTTTTTCGTAACCAATCGAGGTTAAATTTTTAAGCAAGTTAGCATGGAGCTGCAGAGTAGAAAAATCGGTTTGAATCATGGTGGGAATCCTAACTTAATGCATTAATTGTAGCGGGATATTAAAAGGCAAAAATTACGTACCATGCTGTGCAAAATTGATAAAGCATATTAGCTAAAAACCGCTAAACTAAAAATTGGATACCATTCAAACTGTCAGTTAAAGAATGAACACAGAAAAGATTAAGTTCTCCATCTCCGATATCAAAACATCAGGCAAGATAAAAGAATACTAGTCAACAAGACACTCACAGATTAAAAACTGTGCAGATACGCAGATAGAAAAAGTGACTCCCCCCCTCGTTTCTATTTACAAAAACTGTTATATTTTGATGTGTTTCTATAAAGGCGTCTATTTCAAGGAATTGTCATGCTGACAAGCACCATACATACAAGGTGGATAGCTAGACTTTTTGTGCTGATCTATTTATTGATCAGTGTCAGCACCGCTAATGCATGCTTTTGGTGTCAGGGGACAGAAAATACTTCCCATCTGGAATTGAATCCCGTCGGGTCGTGCTGGGCTCTACCAGCTCTCGAAGATGACGAACTTTCATGCTGCAAAGAAATCACTAAACAGGGAGTATCTTTGTCTGTACCGGAAGAAGCCTGTTTTGACTACCCGGTATATTCTTCGGTCCTCATTCCATCAAATAGAACTAGTCCGCTAAGTAAAATTACTGCACTAGATATTACCTTAACACCTCTACCTTCTACCCCTTGCAAACCTTCAGGTATTGCACGTTTTGCTAACCTTACTCACGCTTCCCAGCTACCACACCATCAGGCTTTGACAGCCATGCGTACAGTTATTCTCCTACATTAAATCACTTTTCTAGTTCCTAAAATCAAGATGTAGTTCACGATTGACCTGTAAGCTCAGGTTCAGCATTAGACTCCCATTGCCTAAGAAGTACTGTTGCCATGGGTTCGAACTTGAACGTTTGAGAGTTTTTCCACTTGGGAATACTGCTGCAACTGTGCAGCAGAGCATTATTCACACCAAAATAGGTAAATATACATTATGAAAATACAAACAATTTTACTAATTGTTATAACTATGGCGATTGGCGCTTTGGGTGGCACTATCTTCACCAATGCGAAAAAAGATTTAGCCACCGAAAATCAGACAATCACACCAAACCTTCCAGTTAACTATCTACAGAAGATTATGGATCTTGAAGCAATCCTCGACAAAGACCCAAACAATCACAATGCTTTGGTTCAATTGGGACACAACTACTTTGATTCAAACCAACCTAATAAGGCCATACAAACTTACGCTAAAGCCCTTACTATAGACGGTAATGATCCTAATGTTTTAACCGATCAGGGGATCATGTATCGCCGAGTTGGTAAATTCGACAACGCTATTGATAATTTTGAAAAAGCTAACAAACTGGATCCGAACCATGTGCAATCGCTGTACAACCTTGGCATCGTTTATCGGGATGACCTAGTTAATTCAATAAAAGCCAAAGAGGCGTGGACAAGGTACCTAGTCATTTCTCCTATTGGGGAAAAAGCTGATCAAGTAAGAACTATGATCGAGCACATGGAAAACGGGCATTAGCAATGATAACAAAACGACAAAAGTAGAAAGGTTCAACATGCGTCGACTGACAATAATTATTGTTTTACTCGTACTAGCAGGCTTTGCTGGCTACATTTACACCAGCCTCCCAACAACTGCATCTATCGTAATTGGAGATGTAGCTCCTAGTTTTACGCTTGAGGATACAAAAGGCAACCAAATCTCTTTATCTGACTTGCGCGGCAAGATTGTCTTAGTTAACTTCTGGGCAACTTGGTGCCCACCCTGCATTGAAGAGATGCCATCTATGGAACAACTCAACGCTGCTATGGCTAATGATGATTTTGTCTTGCTTGCGATTAATACAGAGGATAACGGCAGAGCAGTGGTTCCTCCATTTCTAAATCAGACACCTTTCACCTTCCCCATTCTTTATGATGACAAGGGGGATGTACAAAAACGGTACGGCGTCTACAAGTTTCCAGAATCGTTCATCATCCTTAAAGATGGAACTGTTGACCAAAAAATCATTGGCCCCCTTGACTGGGCCAGCCCAAAGACAATTGCCTACTTTAAGAATCTGGCTAAAGGATAATAAAATTGCTACAACAAACAGCTGACATAACCTATTGGATTGCATTTACCGCCGGGATCCTATCCTTTGTTTCACCCTGCGTATTACCACTGATCCCATCGTACCTAACCTACATTACTGGCTTGTCCTTTAGCCAACTTGACGAAGAACACCCCGACTCTAAAGTGCGCCTGACAGTTTTTCTCCACTCACTTTGCTTCGTCTTTGGATTTTCGGTAATTTTCATTCTTCTTGGCGCCATTGCTGGCATTGCTTCTAGTCAAATTCAAGCCTATCTACGTGAAGGGCTGGAGTGGGTTGCAAAAATCGGTGGTTTATTGATCCTAGTATTTGGTGTCCATATGACCGGCCTGATCTCTTTTCGTGCGCTGCTCGGCGATAAAAGGGTACAACTTCACAAAAAGCCAAGTGGATTTCTCGGCACATTCATCGTCGGCATTGCCTTTGCTGCCGGCTGGACCCCTTGTATTGGGCCAATTCTCGCATCAATTTTGATGGTAGCAGCCTCTTCTGGACAGGTTGGAGAAGGGATCAGTTTACTGGCACTCTATTCCTTGGGACTAGGGCTGCCATTCTTGCTCTCTGGCCTTCTGTTTCACCAATTCTTAGCAGTTTTCAGTCGTTTCAAAAAGTACATTCGACTGATAGAGATCGGGACTGGCATCATGCTTATTGCTGTTGGAATTATGCTGATGTTTAGTCTACTGGGGCCAATTACGATGTTTTTTTACCAGTGGGTACCAGTACGTGGCTAAATATTTAAGTGAACAAAACAATTTATCCCTATTACCG
>JADGED010000057.1 GCA_016744555.1 Desulfuromonadaceae bacterium | reverse complement strand
TGCTTAAGCTACAATTTATTGTATCGCCATGCTTAACAGCAGCTGAAATAAACCTCGTATGGAGTTCAGTAAATCATGCAAAACCATTACCCAGCCCAGATAATTAAACTTATCCCACTACTGGGGCTACTTTTTTCACTCAATGCTTGCGTCCAAAGCACCCCTCAAATGTCTTCAAATATTACAATTACACAACTGCAACAGTTGCAAAGCCAGCAGCAGCAACAATCAAACCAGATAACTTCACTGCAACAACAAATAGAACAATTACAACAAAGATTGATCGACAACAAAGTAATTACCGCAGCCGTTGGAGACATACAAAAAACAGTCCCGACAATGCCTGAATCGTCAAAGCAGTACGAGACGGCAATTAATTATCAACTAGGCAAGAATGAAGTCTCAGGGATCGCTGCTTCTGCAGCTTCTTACTTGGCAGCTTTTTCTCATTTAGCTGCCGACCGACCATTAGAGGCAGAGGCTGGTTTCGAAGCGTTTCTAAACAGTTTTCCGAACCATCAATACAGCCCAAATGCTCGCTACTGGCTGGCAAATGCCCAGCTATCGCAAGACAAAACTCAGCAGGCGCAAACCAATCTACAGTTGCTTGCCACTGATCCAAATGCTAAAGCTAAAGCCCCTGCGGCGTTACTACAGCTAGCAAAAATTTATCGACTTGAGGGAAACTTAACCCAAGCGAACAACGTCCTTGACCAATTGCGCAACCATTATCCAGATAGTCAGGAAGCGCAACAATTTTACCAGAGCACTGAACCGAAAAAATAACGGCAGCAGCTCTGTCTGAGAGGGAACTGATGACACATACACTATTGCGCTGGTTAACTTTACTAGTTTTTTTGCTAGTATCATTTGCAACTACATCGGCAATTGCTGCCGAAGACCAAACCTACACGATTAAAAAAGGTGATACTCTCTGGGGTTTATCACAAAAATTTATCGATGATCCCTACTATTGGCCCAATGTTTGGGCTAAAAATCCAGAGATTACCAACCCCCATTTAATTTTCCCAGGACAAAAAATCCAAGTTCTCGATGGACGGTTAAAAATTATACCCGCTTATCCTGAGGCTACTAAAGCAACTGAAAAAGCATCGGTTAAAACTGCCCCCACGCCAGCCAAGGTAGTTTCTATCAATGCAGGCAAAAGTGGTAATGGTTTTATCCTAACCAATGAAGAACCACTCGGAATCTTAGTAGACTCGGTAGACAATAGACAATTGCTTACCAAAGGTGACACTGTTTACTTGAAGATGAAAAACTTGTCTAACGTAACCGCTGGCGACACATTCAGCTTATTTTCTCGCAGCGACATGATTAAGCATCCACGTACCAAGAAAAAAATTGGACCGATGATGTACAACCTAGGTTTCGTTACCGTTACCAATATCAATGAAGACACGGTCGTAGCTAAGATTGAAGGCGCCTTCAGAGAAATCAGCCGGGGGGCAGAATTATTTAACTTTGCGCCACAAGAGAGCGAATTAGCTTTGCGCCGTGGAACCACCGACCAAAAAGGGTACATCGTCGCTAGCCGTGAGAGCAAAGGATCTTTTGCTACCAATGACGTTATATTTATTGATATGGGTAGCGCTGACGGCATAACCAAAGGCAACCTCTTCTATATTGCTAGACCAAGGACTACCTCTGACCAGGTTATAAAAAAGGCTGGAGCGGTACAACTACCTGACTCAGTACTTGGAGCAGCAATTGTTATCGAAGCAAAAAACAATACTGCCTCAGCAATTATAATAAAAAGTGTTGATGCGGCAATAATCGGTGATGGCATTTCTATTGTTACCGACTGATACAATTACTGTAGTACTTTTAGCTTAAACGAAATATAAAAAGGGGATTGATCCATACTTCAATCCCCTTTTTATTTATAAATTTTATCCATATATCATGGGGGAGACAATGGATAGCGCACAACAAGACTTGCTCCGGCTCCATTTAACAGCTGGACTCGGAAGGGTTGCACTATTTAAGCTTTACAACTATTTTGGGAACTACAGTGCAGCGTTACAATCTTCGCCACAGCAATGGCGAGAAGCGGGATTAACCGACAATCTTTATCGTAAGATACCAGCTCAAAACCATCCCCAGTTTCAAAAAAAACTGCATGAACTTGAAGCACACAATATCAAATTAATTTCCTTTCAGGACAGCAACTATCCGCCCCTACTTCGGGAGATCCATGACCCTCCCGCCCTTTTATACTTACGTGGAACACTTCCTACCAATGATTGCTTTGCTATTGTCGGCTCGCGCCGAGCAACTGCACCGGGGCTATTGCTAACCAAAGAACTTTCTACCGCTTTAGCCAAGCATAATATTTGTATTGTTAGCGGTCTAGCTCGTGGCGTTGATAGTGCGGCCCACCGTGGCGCCCTAGCAGCTAAAGGTGCAACTATTGCCGTTTTAGGTTGCGGTATAGACTGTATTTATCCACCTGAAAACAACCTATTGTTTGACGAAATTCACCAAAAAAATGCAATTATCAGCGAATACCCTCCGGGAACGCCACCTTTAGCTGGGCATTTTCCTGGACGTAATAGAATTATCAGTGGCCTAAGCAAAGGGGTACTAATAGTAGAGGCTGCCGAAAAAAGTGGTTCACTGATTACTGGGGATTTTGCCCTAGAACAAGGTCGTGAACTGTTTGCTATTCCGGGGCCAGTACAATCTAACAACAGCAAAGGTACCAATCGCCTCCTCAAAGAGGGGGCACAATTAGTTACTGAGGTTACCGATATACTTGAGGCATTATGGCCAGGCCGACCAACAACTAAACAGCTAAACAATCACAACAATTTTACCGATAAACTTGATGGACAAACACAAAAAGTCTTCCAACTGATTAACCATGAACCATGCCATAGTGACGAAATCGCCCGTGAATGCGGCTTGACTCCCATGGAGCTTTCCGCTATTTTACTCGACTTGGAGCTCCGGGGCGGGATCAAGACACTGCCCGGAAACAACTATATTCGCAGTTAGGAGAGGTTCATTGCACGAACGAGTGATGGCAATAGTCGATCTTATCGCCAAGTATATATTAGGGGCGAAAGATACCCCGATAAACCAGCAAGAACTTATGGCAGAACTTGTTTCCGCTGGATTCGAAGCTGATGAAATCAATGGCGCTTTTGCTTGGATGGAATCAACAGCTCTGCAGTCTGCATCTAAAGCTGAACCAGTTCCCGATAGTACGATCCATCATTTCCTTACCTATCGCATTTTTAGTAATCAAGAGCAACACAGCCTAACTCCTGCGGCAAGAGGTTTTCTACTTAAAGTTCGAGCGATGGGAATCCTTTCAGATAGCGCCCAAGAGGAAGTAATCGACCGCGCACTAAAAGCTTCCAGTGATGCGATTGACGAGCAAGAAATTAAATTAATGACCATCGTTACCCTTCTTTCTCAACCAAACAATCCTTGGTTCCGAGAAATTGACCGTTTTCTGGAAAACGATTGGGATCGAATTTATAATTAAAAACTTAACGCGGTGCTAATTCCTAGGCCACACTCTTTAACAGTTACCCTTCCAGCTGTCTGCGAAAGTAGGACGCATAGAGGAAAAAGATGGCCCAATCACTAGTTATCGTCGAATCACCGGCGAAAGCCAAAACCATCGAGAAATTTCTGGGCAAAGGCTATAAAGTACTTGCTTCGTATGGCCATGTTCGTGCGCTGCCAAGCAAGCAGGGATCAGTTGATACTACGGCAAATTTTGAACCAAACTATCAGGTTTTACCAGATAGTGAAAAACACGTAAGCCTGCTTAAAAAAGAGGTGGCAAAAAGTGATGAACTGATCCTCGCAACTGACCTCGACCGCGAAGGGGAAGCTATTGCTTGGCACCTGCTAGAAGCTCTTGGCATTGATGAAAACGGCAAAAAGCCGGTGGTCAAACGGGTAACTTTTAACGAAATCACCCAATCTGCCATTACCGAGGCAATGTCTAAGCCACGCTCAATTGCTCGTGATATGGTTGACGCTCAGCAAGCTCGTTCAATCCTCGACTATCTGGTTGGCTTCAACCTCTCGCCATTTTTGTGGAAAAAAATTCGCTACGGCTTGTCGGCCGGTCGTGTCCAATCGGTGGCATTACGCCTGATCTGCGAACGTGAAGATGAAATTGATGCATTTAAGCCACGGGAATACTGGAGTATCGAAGCGCTACTGGCTAATCTTGCAAACAGCCAATTAACCGCTAAGCTTCATAGTTGTGACGGGAAAAAATTAGCTAAGTTTGCCATCAGCAATGAAAAACAAGCAGCTGAAATTTTAGCCGAGTTACAAGAAGTGCAATTTCAGGTGGCAGCCCTTGAAAAAAAGGCACGCAAGCGTAATCCTGCGCCACCATTTACAACCAGTACTCTGCAGCAGGAAGCTAGCCGTAAGCTTGGATTCTCTGCACGTAAAACCATGAGCGTTGCGCAGAAGCTTTACGAAGGAATCAAGGTTGATGACGGCACGCACGGTTTAATCACCTACATGCGTACCGACTCAGTTGCCTTGTCGAATGTCGCTACTAGTGAAGCACGTGAAGTTATTTGTAATCTTTACGATGAAACCTATGCCCTAGAAAAGCCACGGGTTTTCCGCAATAAAAGTAAAAATGCCCAAGAGGCTCACGAAGCGGTACGCCCGACCTACATCGCTCGCACACCGGCACAACTAAAGCAGTACTTAACATCCGATCAGTACAGGTTATACGAATTGATCTGGAAGCGAACAGTAGCTTCGCAAATGACCCAAGCGATTTTTGATGCTACTAGTGTCGACATTGCTGCTGGTGAGCGTTACACCTTCCGTGCCAGTGGTCAAGTAATCCGCTTCCCCGGCTTTATGGCTCTATATATTGAAGGTACCGATAACGCTACTGATGAAAACCAAGAAGGGTTGTTGCCACCGTTAAGCGAAGGTGAAAAACTTACTAACGAAGAACTTACTCCCGAACAACATTTTACCCAGCCACCGCCTCGATTTACCGAAGCGAGTTTGGTTAAAACTTTGGAAGAGTACAGTATCGGCCGACCTTCTACTTATGCCAGCATTATGAATACGTTGGTAACCAGAAAATATACTCGACTAGAGAAACGTACCTTCCATCCAGAAGATACAGGGCGAGTAGTCACTAAGTTATTGACCGAACATTTTAGTCAATACGTCGATTACGACTTTACCGCTGAGCTGGAAGAGGAGCTTGATGCTATTTCACGTGGCGAAAAAGCTTGGACACCAGCGATCAAACAGTTCTGGGACCCCTTTATTGCCCTATTACGGCGTAAAGAACAGGAAGTAAGTAAAGCCGATGTCACTACCGAAAAAACCGACAAAATTTGTCCCGAGTGTAGCAAAGAGTTAGTAATCAAACTTGGACGAGCAGGTCGCTTTCTTGCATGTTCTGGCTTTCCCGATTGCCGTCATACAGAACCACTTAACAGCGATGGGCAAGAAGTTGAAGAGCCAATAGTTTCAGATGAAAAATGTGAAAAATGTGACTCCCCGATGTTGATCAAAACTGGGCGCTATGGAAAGTTTTACGCCTGTAGCGGTTACCCCAAATGCAAAAACATCCAACCGCTGGAAAAGCCCAAATCACTAGGGATCACTTGTCCAGAGTGTGGTGAAGGGGAAATGATGGAAAAGAAGAGCCGTTATGGCAAAATCTTCTACTCCTGCAATCGTTACCCAAAATGTAAGTACGCTCTTTGGAATGAACCGAAAGAAGAACCATGTCCAAAATGTGCTTGGCCGTTAACTGAAATTAAAGTAACTAAACGTTGGGGTACTGTTCAACGTTGCCCACAAGAAAACTGTGACTGGGAAAATGAATTGATCCCTCCAGTCAAAAAGGCTACAGCAAAAAAAGCGGCGGTTAAAAAGAAGCCTGCGGCAAAGAAAAAGCCCGCAGCCAAAGCATCTACCGCTAAAAAAGCTCCGGCGAAGAAAACGCCAGCAAAGAAAGCGGTTAAGAAAAAAGAAGACTAATAAATCACAATTTGCAGACATAACAAGCCGGTCGAGCCTTACAGGTGCGACCGGCTTTTCATTTAAATAGCACCAACAAGAAAGCGACAAGGTAAAACAATGGACATTACCATTATTGGTGGCGGGTTAGCTGGTTGCGAAGCTGCTTGGCAGGCGGCAAAAGAGGGTTGTCTGGTAAAATTATACGAGATGAAACCACAGCAGTTTTCAGCGGCACACGAAAGTGAAGGCTTAGCTGAACTGGTCTGTTCCAACAGCCTGCGTGGTGCCGGCATGAACAATGCCGTTGGCTGCCTCAAAGAGGAGCTACGCCGTACGGGGTCTCTATTTATCGAAGCTGCCGACGCAACGTCTGTTCCTGCAGGAGGTGCATTGGCGGTCGACCGTGATGAATTCTCTGCTTATATCACTGATAAAATTGCTGCGGAACCAAATATTGAGCTAATAAGAGAAGAGATAACTCAACTACCTACCGAAGGGGTAACCATTCTCGCCAGTGGTCCACTAACATCGGCAACACTCTCTGCCGAGTTGGCTAAATTGACCGGCAGCGAACATCTCTACTTTTACGACGCTATTGCCCCAATAGTGGAAGTTGATTCGATCAATTTTGATATTGCATGGCGTGCCTCCCGTTACGACAAAGGTGGCGATGATTACATCAACTGCCCATTTACCGAAGAGCAATACTTTACCTTTGTACAAGCATTAGTTGATGCCGACAAAGTTGCTGGGCGTGATTTTGAAAAACTGATCCACTTTGAAGGCTGTATGCCGATTGAGGAGATGGCCAGTCGTGGTGCCCAAACTCTATCCTTCGGCCCCATGAAACCGGTTGGATTACCCGACCCAAAAACCGGTAAAATTCCTTATGCGGTATTGCAATTACGGCAAGATAACCGCAATGCGTCATTGTTCAACTTAGTCGGCTTTCAAACCCGTCTGACCTACCCAGAACAAAAACGGATTTTCCGCACAATTCCGGGGCTAGAACAGGTTACATTTGCGCGCCTAGGTAGTATGCATCGTAATACCTTTATTAATGCCCCAGCTTGTTTGTCTAAATCGCTTCAGTTTAAAGCTGCACCACATATTTATGCGGCGGGTCAACTTAGCGGTGTAGAAGGTTATGTCGAATCTGCTGCATGTGGCTTTTTAGCCGGTATTTTTGCCGCCTACCAGCTGCGTGGCGAGGCTATCCCTTTGCCCTCACAAGAAACCGCATTTGGTGCGTTGCTAGGACATTTAGCTGGAGCTGAAGAGAAAAACTTCCAGCCGATGAATATTAATTATGGCCTCTTTCCACCACTGGTACAAAAGCGTAAGATGAAACGTGCTGATCGTCGCATAGCAATGGCTGAACGTGCACTTGCAGCGCTACCTGAGTGGTGGGACACAGTTGCCGCAACTAGAGTGGAAGGAACAAGATAAAAGGTGCAAGGGGAGAGGAAAACCTACCCCCCTAAGCCACGTATCCTTGATCCTTGATCCTATTAACACCCGGAGTTTTCATGAACGACAAAATAATTCTCGCCTCTGCTTCACCAAGACGAAAAGAACTGTTGGAACAGATCGGTCTTGAATTTCAGGTTGTCCCTAGTCAAGCAGCAGAGGAAGAACTTCCAGGAGAAACTCCTGCGGAACATGTTGTTCGCCTCAGTATCGATAAAGCCAGCGAAGTAGCTAACCGAAAAGATGTTGCTGGCCGTTGGTTCATCGGCAGCGACACGATTGTCTTAAGTGATAATAAAATCCTCGGCAAACCCCGCAATCAGACTCACGCTGCTGAAATGCTCCGGCAACTATCTGGACGAAAGCATCAGGTTTTATCCGGCTATGCTATTCTTGATCGACAAACTGGAAAACAAATTAGCGAATCAGTAAGCACAAACGTATGGTTCAGAGATTTGACCGAAGCTGAGATAAACAACTATATTGCGTCTGGAGAACCTGCAGACAAAGCTGGTGCATATGCAATTCAAGGCTTAGGAGTGTGCTTTGTTGCAAAGATTGAAGGCAGCTACTCCAATGTTGTTGGTCTACCTCTGTGTAAACTAACGTTGGCATTAAAAGAATTAGGGGTACCATTGGCAGTATAAACAAGCGAAACGACACATGGAGCCTAAACTAATGAATAATATCGGTGCCAATATAGAACAAATACAACAACGTATCTCCTCTGCCTGCCAGCGAGTTGGGCGTAATCCAACCGAGGTTGAGCTAGTTGCCGTGTCCAAAGTAAAACCAGCGGAACTTGTGGTAGAGGCATTCCACGCCGGACAAAATCTATTTGGGGAAAGCTATGTCCAAGAGTTTCGCGACAAGCAGCCTCTGGTAGAGGTTCCAGTGCATTGGCATTTTATTGGTGGATTGCAAAGCAACAAAGTAAAATATTTACGTAGCAAAGTAGATATGATCCACTCGGTCGATCGGTTCGCCCTTGCCAAAGAGATTAATAACCAGTGGCAAAAAGATAATAAAACCATAAAGATTCTTTTGCAGGTAAATGTTGGTGATGAAGCAAGCAAATCTGGATGTGCGCCAGACGAACTTGAAGCATTGACGCATGCGGTGGCGGATCTCTCCAACGTAAAGATCTGTGGCCTCATGTGCTTACCACCACATAGCGATGATCCAGAACAAGTAAGGCCATATTTCAAGCAGCTATATACCCTCGCACAAAAAATTAAAAGTCTGAAACTTCCAAACGTGGATATGGATGTACTATCCATGGGGATGAGTGGCGATTTTGAGGTAGCGGTTGAAGAAGGGGCAACACTGGTTAGAGTTGGCACCGCAATTTTTGGTCAAAGAATAAAGAAGGCTTAAAATGGACAACCCAAAATATCTAATTTTTGATCTCGATGGAACACTGGTCGATTCGGTACCAGACCTTACTGTTTCCCTCAACTTACTTCGCAGCGAGCTCGACTGCCCACCTATCAAACAACAACAAGTATCAGACATGGTTGGTGATGGTGTTGGGTTACTTGTCAAACGTGCTTTGGGTGAAGAACTTTTTGCTCCCGCTCTCGTCGACAAGTTCATGCATATTTATGGCGATCACTTGCTCGACAACACCAAATGCTATCCGGGAATTGATGAGCTCTTAAACAGCCATTCCGCTTCCCAGATGGCAATCGTAACCAACAAGCCTCACAAGTTAACGCTGAAACTCCTTGCGGGACTAAACATAATTGATCGCTTTAAAATAATTATTGGCGGCGATAGCTACGCCGAAAAAAAACCCCATCCACTTCCAGTAATTAATGCACTAGAAGCTCTTGGAGCTCAACCACAACAAGCCGTTATGATTGGTGATCACCATACCGATCTCTACTCTGGGAGTAAGGCTGGCACTGCTACTTGCTTCTGTTCCTACGGAATGGGAAATAGCGACAATTTAACTACCAACTTTTGGGCCGATCAACCTACAGATTTAATAAAGCTGTTTCCTGGATCGTCCCTTGAATGAAAAAACTATCACTACACGGGAAATAGCTTTTTTCTTCTTCCCACTTGTCCTTAATGTGCAGTTGATGAGTATTTCTCACACTGTCATAAATGGCGCACTAGCACGGTTAGACGATTACATTACCGCTTTAGCTGGAATGTCAGTCGCCTTGGTTGTCCACCTGTTTGTTGCTTCACCATCATATCAAAACCACACCATAACAATTGCGATGGTGCGTGGACGCAAATCACTAATTGGAGTTTTGATCTTTATCGGATTGGTTGCAACTTACGTTGCAGTAATGTTGACTTTGATTGCGTTTACTCCCCTTGGCGACTTGCTTCTGATTAAAATACTAGGGACCCCAGCAGCAGCCGCAGAGGAAGCAAAGAGGGCATTATATATACTAGCTCTCCTCCCTTTTTTTACTGGTATTCGTGGCTTTTGTCAGGGTCTAATCATTCGCGCCAGAAAGACAAGCTTGGTTTCCTTTGCTACAGGAGTCAGGGTTGCAGCGCTATTTGGATTTCTCTCAGTAGGGTATAAGTTTTTCTCCGGTGCACAATTGGGGGCGTTTGCGTTAGTAAGCTGCGTTATTACCGAAACCTTAGTAATCTGTTGGTTGGCGTGGAAAACACATCAACCCTTCAACCATGAAGAAAAAGAAAAGACTACCGCCGAAATCTTACGCTATTCTTTTCCACTGGCTTACTCCTCTTGCCTACAACAGACGATACCATTAATCATTAGCGCCATCATTGGCCGTCTGCACGATGGCGCCATGGCATTAGCAGCGTTTGGTGTCATACGGGGATTTTTATTTCTCCTCGCGGGACCAATGCGTAACTTGCAACAAGTTTATTTGACTCTAGTTAAGACCGTAGCCGACAACCACACCTTGCTCCGCTTCAGCGTAAGTATATCTATTGCCCTCGGTGCTTTAGTTTTACTTACAGCGTGGCCCTTAAATAATTTCATCCTCGGGCAACTATTAGGAGTAGAAGATGACTTACGTCAATACCTTCAATTCCCCCTTGCTGCGTGCTCAATATTTCCTTTTTTTTATGGATTGACCAACTTACTGCGCGGCTGGTTTGCTGGAGCCGATCAAACTCCACAACTAGGACGTTCTACCTTATTAAAAAGTGGTTTTCTTTTACTGCTTTGGTGGCCATTGATAACTTGGCAACCACCAGTTTCTGGTGTAACTATCGCAATCGCCTTACTTCTAGCAGCTGAGATACTTGAATCCAGCTACCTATATTTTCAGCGACGCAAGCAGACAGAATCAATACGCCACGCCGCACCACTTTAAAAATCAAGTATCAACAATCAGATAAAGGTCGAATAACGTGGAAATAAAACTCAGCGAAGAGCGTCTAAAAATCATCGTTTCCGAAGTGCAAAGCCATTTCAGTAAAGAATACGATGACCCAATAGGCGAATTAAAGGCGGAAATGTTGGTTGAATTTTTCATCAATAAGCTTGGACCTAAAATTTATAACCAAGCAATTGACGATGCCAATGCATTCATTCATGACAAACTTATCGACTTAGACAGCATATTATATGTAGCAGAATAACTTGAATAACTTGCAACCGGACACACGGAGCCATTTTATCATGACAACAACGGCATAATTATGGTTGAATACCGTTTTTTAATTTACTTTTCAAGGAGTCTATAAATGTATAATTGTTCTGATCTTAAAAAAGGTCTTAAATTATTGATCGATGGTGAGCCCCATGTCATCGTCAAGTATGATTTTACCAAGCCTGGCAAAGGTCAGTCTCTGTATAAATGTAAACTCCGCAACATGATTACTGGCGCACTCTTTGACCGTACCTATCGCAGTGGTGAGTCTTTTTCACCTGCCAGTCTTTCAGAACGCGATATGCAATATCTTTATAAAGATGAAACCGGCTATGTGTTTATGGATAAAGAGACTTACGATCAAGTCATCTTGACAGAAGATACCCTTGGTGATGATAAATACTTTCTTGTCGATAACATGGATGTTGAAATCCTCATGCACGAAGACCTTGCAATTGGAATCAGTCTTCCCATCTTCGTTAATCTGACCGTTACTAAATCAGACCCATGGGTAAAAGGTGACACCGCAGCTGGCAACAACAAGCCAGCAACAGTTGAAACAGGTTACACCCTACAAGTCCCATCTTTTGTCGATGAAGGCACATTGATCCAGATTGATACCCGTACCGGCAACTATGTGACCAGAGTAAAAGAGTAGCTATGGAGCCAAACTGGCAACTAGCTCGTAAATTAAAGACAATGAAACAACGTGCCCGGATCATGCAACAGATCCGGGCATTTTTCATTGATCGGCAGTTTCTTGAGATTGAAACCCCTCACCGGATTCCAGCCAATGCCCCCGAATTGTACATAGATGCAGTTCCGGCAGCAGATTGGTTTCTACAGACCTCACCCGAACTGTGCATGAAACGCCTACTTGCTGCTGGGTACGACCGACTATTTCAGATATGTCGCTGCTGGCGGGATGGAGAACGTAGCAAGCGACATCTGCCTGAATACACCATGCTAGAGTGGTATCATCGTGACTGCGACTATAAGCAACTAATGCTAGACTGCGAAGACCTATTGACTCACCTAGTACCGGAGCAAGAGTTAATCTGGCAAGAAAACACCATTGATCTTTCCACCCCATGGAAACAAATTACCGTAGCCGATGCTTTTTTGAAGTTTAGTAACACAACACTACAACATGCACTTGATAACGATACCTATGATGAAGTTATGGCGTTTGAAATAGAGCCTAACCTGCCTATGGATAGACCGACCTTCCTTATTGAATATCCAGTTGAGCATGCCTCACTAGCCAGAGTAAAACCCAACAACCAAAAAGTAGCTGAAAGATTTGAACTCTACATTGGTGGTATTGAACTAGCTAATGCCTTCTCCGAGTTGACCGACCACGAAGAGCAAAAATGTCGTTTTGATAAAGAAGAGATGCTTAGACGTCAAGCCGGAAAGCCACCTTACTCAAGCCCAGATTTGTTCCTGCAAGAGCTACAGACACTTAAACAAGCGGCAGGCATTGCTCTTGGAGTAGACCGTTTAATAATGTTGTTATGTAACAGTGCCAATATAGCTGAAGTAGTGGCTTTTAGCCCCGAACAGCTATAATAATTTTTGTAGATACTTGCCCTAAGCAGAACTTTTTAGCAAAAATAGAATGGCGTTACCCATAGAC
>JADGED010000056.1 GCA_016744555.1 Desulfuromonadaceae bacterium | reverse complement strand
GGCGCTTGATGATTGTATCGGTTGCCAAATTATACTTTTCGGCCAAGTATTCGCTGCCCAAAAAATTTTCAATGTCGGTGAACAGCGGGTTAGACTCCACCAGATATTGAGAGTTTGGGTTCTGAGTAGCTATAAACATGCCGTTGGGGTTACTAGGCAGGGTCAAGTTAAGTCCGGGGAATACCGTAGCCGTAACGGTAACGTCTCCAGGCGTTGAGGAATTGGACGGAGACGAGGTAGTCGTGACTCCAGTCGGGGTGCCGATTTCTTGCGTACCTGCTCCGGAATTGAGTATTCCGTTACCAGTAACGTTCACGACTCCACCACGGATTGTTCCGGTATTTAGGAAACGGGCACTTGAATAGAGTGAAATAATTGGGGCGGTGAGGGTGCCGCTATTGTTACTGAGGTCACGGTCTGGCCCATGAGCAGAGAGAGAAAGCGTGCTACCAGCGACGACTGTGCTCGTGTTTGTGACGATTCGTTGGGAGTACAACAACAGATTACCACCAGCATTAATCGGGGCATAATTATAAAGGTTCCGAGTCATGGTCCACGACATGTTTCGCCCGGCATAAGCCTCGCCATAATTGGACGAGTCATAGCCGGTTATGTCCATATCTTGTCCCGCGTATAGGGCGCCGAGATTATTCACAAAGTCTAATCCGCCATTGGTTAAGGTCAGATTTCTGAGCGCAGAGATACCGCCGGTAGACTGATTGTTAACCCCCTTGCCACCAATAACCAAATCGTTTCCAGAGAACAACACACCGTAATTGTTAAGCGTTCCATACCACCTGTCGCCACCTGAATAGCCATTCGTGACGTGGACTTGTTCGAGCGAAGCTATGTTTCCGGTGCCGGTGCCTGAGGTTGCAGCTAAGATGCGTGAAGTTGTATCGCCCACACCTCCAATATCAAGCTGATCGTCCGCAATGACGGTTAAATCTTCGGTGCTTTCAATACTACCCCCGTCCGTGATCGACAATGACCCCACCTGGATATCAACGGTGTTGCCCAGCATACTGCCGGTATTGCTTAAGCGGCTGTTGGTTAATATCTCGAGTAGGCCGGCATCGCTGATGATTGTTCCGGCATTGTTTATTTCGCCGGAGGCATTATCAACATAAAGGTTATTCACGGCTCCGATACTGCCACTGCTAGTATTATCGATACCATCCCCCAGAAGATCCATGTACTGGCCGGAAGACAACGTGCCGGAATTGCTAAGGCCATGGAACCTCTTTTTACTCCAGTCGACAGCCAGGTAATTTCCCTCTGGTGCCCCTACCCCGTCCGGGTATGGTGTTACGTTAGCGTCGCTGTTCCCCCTGATGGTGGCCGTGCCGATTCCGCTGGTGGCCGCCACGATGCTTGATCCGCTGCCGATGATCAGTTGGTCTAGCACACCCAGGTTCATGTCTCCCGCAGATTCAATATTACCGCCGTCCGTGACCGATAGGGCGGAGGTCAACAAGGACAGGGTGCCCCCCTGCAGCGTGCCGGTATTCGAAGTGCTGTTAGTCACATCAATGTAGTCATTCACCGTCACTGAGCCCCAGTCAGTAGATATAACTCCTGTAGTCCACACCGAGTCCCTATCTGCGATATCGAGCAGGCCATTAGCGTAAATGGTGCCGGTGTTGGCAATGGCGCCGTTAGCACTGATGCTTACGTTACCAGCATCCGACGTCATGATACCGGCATTGCTAAAAGCCGTGAGTGCAGACATGGTTAATGCGCCAGCAGTGGACTTGACCTTGGCCGCACTGCCGAAGCTGAGTGCGCCGTTGCTGGAGGTCAGGGTTAGCCCGTCAACAGACTGCAACGTTGCATCATCCAGAATCATGTCGCCGCTGATGCTGAGGTCCAGGGCACCACCGGTGTACAGAGTGGTGGCAGCGCTAGAACCAAGAGACAGGCCGGTGGCTATCAGAGTCAGGGTGCTGCTAGCACCGTAGGAAACGCCATTGAGATCCCACGCACCGGTGCCGTTCAGGGTAACCGTTGTGCCATAACGTTTATTGGCATCAGTAATGCCAGTCGTGGCGGTAGCAGCGTCGGTCAGGGTTCCGAGGTTGTAGGTAAGCGCACCGGTGGACACGATGCCGCCGCCATTGATGGTGGCGCCGCCGCTGAACGCATTAAGTTCAAGGTTGTTTCCAGCGGTGAGGCTGGCATCAGTAGCGCCAATTGCATCATTCTCACTACTCGTACTAGTAAGAAGAAGGTCACGATCGGCTGAAATTTGACTACGGATTTCTATCTTGCCAGCCGCATTGATAATGAAATCGTCTGCTGTTGCTGCGGCGTTACCAAGTGTGCGCACACCAACACCGTCTTCTGTAGATTTAAGACTGATACGCCCGGCATACATGCCGCCCAAAATGCTAGAATCAATAGAAAAAGCAGG
Organism: Desulfuromonadaceae bacterium; assembly: GCA_016744555.1. Taxonomy (GTDB): domain Bacteria; phylum Desulfobacterota; class Desulfuromonadia; order Desulfuromonadales; family Geopsychrobacteraceae; genus Desulfuromusa. Next base: position 10,378 of record JADGED010000056.1, on the reverse strand, counting down.
AGCAGCACTACCGTCATCGGCCAAGGCTGTGGCAACATTGGTTGTATAGTCCCAACTGTTGCGCCCTGCGACCATATTTAGTGTTTGCGCATTGATTTGCCCTTCGACACTAATTTGGCGTGAAACCAGATCAAGCATTTGTTGGGCGTCAGCGTTTAGACCATTGCCGGTAATGAAAATGTCGCCACCATTGACACTAAAACCGCTTAGGGCACCACCGGTGATGGTGGGGGTACCGGTAACCAGGCTGACACGATCTGTATTGATAAAACCGGCGCCATTGGTGGTAATACCAAATGGGTTAGCCAGAATGAGGTCTGCTTTGCCACCAAGTATCTCAGTGAAACCAGCCAGAGTACTACGATTACTTCCAGTCACCTCCATGAGAATCACATTTGCTTGATTACCAGCCGCTAGACTAGAATTCCCCGCCAACTGTCCTGCCAGTTGCGACTGCCTAAATTGTTGACTCATATCGCCGTTATTGACGACTAAGCCAATGGCGTCAACGTTGTAGCTGGTAAACTCATTATGAGAAAGTCCAGAGCCACTCGGTGTAGCGATGTTAACCACAGGTACGCCATTACCAGCACTGGTTACTGTGGTGCCAGTAGCACCGGAAGCGACCGGAGCCTGGGCTAGAACCAGTTGTGGCGAAAAAATCATCAAAATGCAAAGTAACAGGGCAGTGGTTTGCCTAACGGTATTCAGGATCGTCTTCATGAACAACTCCTTAAAATTTCACGGTAACAGTAGCGAAACATTGCACAGACTCGCGTTCGATGGCATCGGGAACATCGATGGATTTGAGCGCGGAAAGTTCCCCTGTCAGGTGCTTGCCAGAAAAACGGATACCTACTATGGCTCCACTAAGATTGGCTGAATCGGTGTTCTTATAATCTTCTATGCGACCGGCATCAAACCCTAGAAAGGGGTTGGCCGTGATGTTGACAAAAGGGAGTTTAGGCAGCGAGGTAGAAAGCTCGTTGCGTACGAAGTAGCCACGATCGCCAGCAAGACTGTTCTGGTTAAAGCCCCGAACACTGTAATGACTGCCAATGGTGATCTGTTCGGAGCCGTAAAGGGGCTGATTTGCGTACTGGCCGGTCACTTGACTGCTAAAGGAGATTCCTTGGTCAAATACTGAAAAAGGGACTTGCACCCCGCCCGAAAAACGAAATTTGGAACCTTGGGCGTGAGGTGCGGCGTCATCGAGGCCCGAGGGGTCATCTAAAGCGTCAAACCACTTCAATCCTTTACTCCAACCAAAGCCAAGATTCATCGAAAAGGTCGAAAAGCGTCGATTCCAGCTCAAGTCTAGATCCAAAATAGTCAATTTCCTGCTGGAGACGTTCAAATACTCGTCGTCCAGATAATTCTTTGACGATTTTCTAGTGATAGCTACCAGGGCCGTCACCTTTTGATTTTGGTCGCGATAAGCCACCGTGTTCATTTCGGTACGAAAAGTCTCCGTATCACCGCGTGCTACCAGTGCACGGGAGCTCGTGATTACCGGGGTGCGATAATCAGAAAGACTGTAAGATTGTTGCAAAGTAAAGTAGCCCAGCGGTAATGAATAGAAAAAGCTATTAGAGGATGAACTCCGGTCATGATTTGGCTCAAAAAGGGTGCGACTGTGAGTATAGGTGATGAAATCATTCAAGCGCAAAGGATTGTCTAGGCTCAGAGTAAAGGAACCTTGATTTTTACCGGTACTTTGGCTGCCAAGATTATTGACCGTCGCATAAGCACTAACAGGAAAAGAGGGGGAATTATTTATATTTACAATGCTTGCCCCGGGCTCAGTACCGGGACTAACCTCCATAGTGGCGTTGTTGGAAGCAAGACGGTTTACCTGATCCAACCCCTGCTCTATGTCACGCAAATTGAGAGGTTTCCCTTGCACAAAGGGGAAAGCCGTAGCAAGGTTGACACTGTGCTTGCCGCCATCATTCAAGAGAAGTTCCTCGATCTTCCCCTCCAAAATAAAAATCTCCAGTCGTCCAGAGTTCAAGTCTTGCGCCTGGATATAAGGCCTGACAGCGATGAACCCACGATCAATATAAGCTTTTAATATATCGGCCAATAGCATCTCTACATCTTCGGCAAAGAGACATTTGCCCTCGTATGGAGCCACAAGCTTTTGAATTTCGCTCTGCGATAATAGCTTGACGCCGACTAGAGCTATTTCATCGATTTTGCGGCACTCACCTTTAGGAAAGCTTGGCGTTTTTACATCTGGAAGCTCCTGAGGTGCAGTCTCCTTGCCTCGCTGTTGGTCAAACAATAGTTGCTGCTGCTGACGCTCTTGTTGTTCTCGCTGAATTTGATCTAAGGCACGATTTGCCGCCTCAATTTCACTTGGGGTTTGTGCCAAAGCAGGTGCGCTAGCAAACAAACAAAGCGCCAAAGAGACAATCGCCAGAAAAACAAAATGTGTAGAAAATCGACTAAGAAGTCCATCCATATTGCGCTACTCCAAAACAGTTGAGATTAAAAGTGATGAGAAATTCACACAATCAATTAAATCATTTACAAAACAATGACAGACAGATAATCTAGACCATTATCGTCATCAAAGAAAAACTACAAAAAAATCGGACAATTATACATCCAGAAAGCAAAACACATAACTACCCGAACAGGTAGTTTAAGCGCAAAAATGGTAAAAAAATCGCCTTAACGAAACCTTTCTGCCACCAAAATCGAGATGCGACATGTCAATTCCAACAAATATTGATGCAGCCAGATTAAATCAAGAAGATTCAATGGAAATTCTCAAACTGATCAATGGCTGCCTTCACTGCACCGATGAGCAAGAGTTTCACGACTTGCTGCTCTCTTTTACAGCGTTTCTAGGTTTTGAATTCACTCTTTACGGCTATACCAACACGGCCTACAACAAAAGGCACTATGCAAAGGTTGTCAACCTCTCTAACCCAAAAGAATGGGCGAAGGAATACACGTGTAACAATTATTTACTCAACGACCCTGTTATGCACGAAACGGAACTTCGGATAAACGCAGAAATCAACCTCTCTTTTATCTATTGGGATGCCTATGGCTGGCAGCTATCCCCACAGCAACAACACGTGATCGATAGAAGAAAGCATTTTGGCCTGCTCCATGGCTGTTCTGTCTTTGTCAATTCCCACAAAAAAGATTTTACATTCCTTATTTCCTTTGCCAGCAACACTTTGTTGCCGAATGCTCGAGTGGAGGCGATAGCAAAAATGGTAGCCGCACACTTGCTGGCAGCACGGAAACGACTAGATATGTTAATGCTAGTGGGATCTCTTTCAAAAAAAGAACAGAAAGTTGCGCAAGAGATGATGCAGGGAAAAACCAATCAAGAAATTGCAAATAAGATAGGGATAACAGGACATACCGTAAAGTTTCACATCAAAAACATCTTTGGGAAGCTACAGGTAAGTAATCGCCTGCAAGCCAGTGCTATACTTCTTGCGGAACGATATTTGAGTGTGTAAGAAAAATTAAGAGGCCTGAAGCAAATAAATTAGTCAACCTCATGCCTCTTAAGAAAATGTCTTCTACAAATGTTTGCTCATATATTTTTTATACAATTTCGTTACACTACCCAACCAACGCTGCAACAAAATACCTTCATCCTTGCTTAACCTCTGACCGGGAGTTCTAATAACTTCAACCGAACCATCTTGATTTACCGTTGCCAATACCTCTGCACAGTGTTGACCTCTGCGACAAGCTTCAGCAGTGACAGTGCCATTAACCTTATCAATCCCATGAATTTCCCAATTATAACGTGAAAACGAATCTAAAAGTGCCTGCATAGCTCTCTTTTGCACGGCATCACCTTCTGCGTTCAAGACATTTTGTGGGTAAATCATTAACGGCTTATCGACTAAATATTGTGAAGATGCACACCCGACAAGTGAAATAAAAACGATGCCAAAAAGAATAGAAACAAAAACTCTCATTTAATACTCCTAAGCAAAACTTAAGTTAAAGGACGTTACGTGCACTTCTTACTATACCAAACAGGCCAAAACTTTTGAATATCTCTTTTCGTGACTTGCTCACAACAACCAAAACAAGGGGTCAGCAAATCAACGCTAACCCCTTGTTATTTATGGCGGAGAGGGAGAGATTCGAACTCTCGGTCCCTTGCGGGACAACAGATTTCGAGTCTGTCACCTTCGGCCTCTCGGACACCTCTCCGCATTATTTTTTTTGTTGTTTCTTTCGTGCTCTTAATTGCCGAAAAAAGTTACTTAACTGCGTGCTACATTCTTCCTGCAGCACCCCTTCTCGGACTTCAACTTTATGGTTAAAACGCTCATCAGTTGCAAAGTTGTAAATCGAACCAACCGCTCCAACTTTTGGGTCTCGGCAACCAAACACTAGGTGCGGAATACGGGAAAGAATTATCGCCCCCATGCACATAACACAAGGTTCCAATGTTACATATAAAGTGCAATCAAGTAGCCGCCATGAATCTATATGCTTTGCAGCTTGCTTGATTGCTACTATCTCAGCATGTGTTGTTGGATCGTTGCTGGTTTCGCGCAAGTTATGCCCACGACCAATAATTTCACCATCAAAAACGACAACTGCCCCGATAGGAACTTCAGCTAAACCTTCGGCTATTACTGCTTCATCCAGTGCTGCCTGCATAAAAAGCTGATCTTGTGCCACTGTTGCCATAATCAAACTATCTCAGCCAAAAATGCATAGGTAACGACTTAGTTTCTGCAACTACCGCAAGAACTGTGCTTCTAGCACGAAACTGGCGTAAATTCAACTACGACTTACTGCTACCATTTGTTGCGGCCAATCGGTACATATAAACGTCGCTCCTGCCGAAACAAAATTTTGCCACTGCGCTGCCGCATTAACTACCCATGGATTTACTTTTATTCCGGCAGCCACTAAAAGACGAATTAAACCTGCATCAGCTAAAGACTGGGCAGGGTGATAAGCATCCACGCCCAGGTCAATTAAATATGGTAGTAAATTTTCCGGATGGTTATCTTCCACCAGTGCCGCCGTAGCAATAGTAGAATTTTGCAGCCGTAGTTCACGCAGATAGTCATGATTAAATGCAGATACTAAGACGATATTCTCAGTGCCTGTTGCATCTATAAGACCAATCACTCGCCGTACTATTTCTGCAACATCAAAATCGCAAGTCTGATCCTTTAGTTCTAAGTTCACAGGAAAATCATTGTTCCGACAACTAATCAATACATCACGCAGCAATGGGACTTTTTGGTTTTTTATCCTTGCATAATCCTTAGATAAAACCACGCCACTCGCAATGCTACCAAATGGGTCAGAATCTAAAAACCACGATCCAGCATCCAACTGCTGTAACTCGGCAAATGTGAAATCAGACAAAAGACAATGAGACCGACCAGCAAAGTCCGCATTCTGCTTAATATCGGTAGTTCGCTCAAGGGTATGATCATGCAACACTACCAATTCGCCGTCAGCCGTCACCTGCACATCCGTTTCGATCAAATCTGCACCACAGGTCCGTGCGAGCTCAAATGCGAGGAAGGTATTCTCTGGTGCAATCGAACGGGCGCCACGATGAGCGCAGACATAACCAACATCAGAAAAGCGTGCAAAAAAAGGTTTCAAGGGTCACCCCCACAAAATGGTGTTAACTACAGAACCTTCTTAAACGCTTTCGATGGACGGCTAAAATCGTATTGGTTTTGCCAAACATTAGGCATCTGCTCTCTTGCGGTTTCAACAAAACCTAAGCCAATAAAGAAATCCCACATTTTAGGGTTTACGCTCAAGGCAAAGACGTAGTCTTTATTTAATTTTGCTGCCGTTTCAATCATCTGCACCGCTAATTGTCTAGCTCTCCCCTTACCTTGATACCTTGGCAAAGTACAAAACTTAGCGAGTTCTGCACTCTCACCGTAATCTACCAATGTGGCCGAAGCAACAATCGCTTCATTTACCGTATAGACAAAATAGCTATCAATATTTGCGGCTATTTCAACTTCGGAAACTGGCAGTATTGATCCTTGTTGCATTTCATGTTTAATCAACATCAATAGATCGGTTAAATCACCATCCCTGCCATGACGAATTACGTTAGGGTAATCTTCGGTCAGTAATGTGCCACTGCCACGGTGGGTAAATATTTCCTCAAACAAGGTTCCACTTTCACCGGCTAGAACGATAATTTCTATGCCGCTCGATTTCGTAGTTTCAACCATCAACCGCAAGCGTGATGAAGAGACGTTCAAAGCCTTGCCCTGCTCTAAATACAACTCTAACTCTGCCGGCAAAGGATGGGAGAGAAATTTTCCCTCAAGGGTAAGACCCTTCTGCGCTCCAAAGAAAAAGATTTTGTCAGCCCCTAACTTTTCTGCGATAGCTAACGATTGACTAGTTAAAGGCTCGGCTTCGACACACTCGACTAGATCAAGGCCAATAATTGCCCCTTCGGCACAGACCGTTTCGTTAACAAACAAATTTGCCACCTGCTCAGGGTTTTTACAAATCTCATGATATAAGTCAAAACCGCACTGACGCCAATAGTTCAAGTAATCACCGATCTGTTGATCGGCTTGATATAAAATAACAATCTTAATATGGGCAGCATGGAGCATGCGGATATCGAGCATGATTTTTTCCAACGACACACCTTGCTCCAGCACCATTACAAACTGATTATTACGAAATCTATCTGCATAATGAAATAGTTCCAGAGCATCTAACATCTGAGACTCAATTGGTTCTCGCATTTTTAAACTTACACCTCCAGTGCTACATTTATCGCCTAAGCTAATTTAGTACTCAAAAATAACCGATTCCTACCATTGAAGCCAGATTTTTTCGTATTGAACCATTCACCTTTGCAGCAGATAGTTGTCTCTTCAGCTAAAACACGATAAAGTCTTACAAAGTGATAACTCTGGAGAAACCTAATCATGCAAAAATCTGATCGCAACTACCAAGCATATTTAGCCATTTTAAGAGAAGAGCTAGTTCCGGCAATGGGCTGTACTGAACCAATCGCAATTGCCTACGCTGCGGCACGCGCTCGCGATGTTCTTGAAGCAAAGCCAGATCGGGTTGAAATTTTGGTAAGTCGAAATATTATAAAAAATGTAAAAAGTGTTGTTGTCCCTAACACTGGAGATCTTAAAGGAATTAAGGCCTCTGCTGCAGCTGGTATTGTTGTCGGTCAAGCCGACAAAGTATTAGAAGTCATTTCTAGTGTAGATGATTTAGGACGTAAACAAATCAAAGAGTTTCTCGACACTACCGACATATCGATATCTGAATCAGAAAACGGACTAACATTTGATCTGCAAGTAGCTGTCTTTGCTGGAGAGTCTATGGCCAGCGTACAGATATCCCACTACCACACCAATATTGTTTTGATTATTAAAGATGGTAACACTATTTATTCCAACCAAGATTGTGACGAGATCACAACTACCAATCTTACCGACCGCACTTTATTAAATGTTAAAAACATCCTCGACTTTGCTCAAACAGTAGAAATAAACGAAATAGAACCATTGCTACAAGATCAAATCGACTACAATATGGCCATTGCCGAAGAGGGTTTAAAAAACAATTGGGGTGCAAATATTGGTTCTGTACTCATTGACTCTTGGGGTAATGATATAAAAATCAGAGCTAAGGCGCTAGCTGCCGCAGCCTCCGACGCAAGAATGTCTGGCTGCAACCTGCCGGTTATGATTGTTGCTGGTAGTGGTAATCAGGGAATCACCGCATCGGTACCAGTAATTGAATACGCTAAAGAACTAAATTCCGACAAAGAAACCTTACTGCGTGCCCTAGTTGTTTCAAACTTAATATCGATACACCAAAAAACAGGTATCGGTCGACTCTCTGCTTATTGCGGAGCAGTAAGTGCAGGGTGCGGAGCCGGAGCGGGAATAGCATGGCTTCACGGTGGCCGGTTTGAGGAAGTTGCCCACACTATAGTTAATGCACTGGCTACGGTTTCCGGTATTATTTGTGATGGGGCAAAACCATCCTGCGCCGCCAAAATTGCAGCTTCCGTTGATGCTGGGATCCTCGGTTTTCTGATGTTTGAAAAAGGGCAACAATTTTACGGTGGCGATGGCATTGTCACTAAAGGGGTTGAAAATACCATCAACAATATCGGCCGCCTCGGACGCGATGGAATGCGGGAAACCGACAAAGAAATTATCCGCATCATGCTTGGCGATTAACTAATTAGCAGCACAGTGCCAACTTTATTTTACAGCAGAGCCATGTCGCCCATAAGCTACGCCCAGTTTTTTCATCCGATTACGCAACGTATTGGGGTTAATTCCCAACATTGCTGCGGCACCTTTTTCGCCTTGAACTTTACCACCACATAGATCCAACACTACTTTAATGTGTTGCCGCATGGCATCATCCAACAACAGTGTGGCAGTGTCAGTATTTTGCGCTACAGGATCTGGAACGCTACTTGAAATCGACAGCCCAGGAAGGAGTGGCCCAAAAGCTAGGGGTTTTCCGGGAGACCCAGATATATTTTGGATCAGGGTTCGTTCCACCAGATTTTCCAGTTCGCGCACGTTTCCCGGCCAATTGTGATTTTGCAATTTTTCTAGGGTTCCAGGTAAAAGTACCGGTTGTTCTTGGAAGTTCATTTCTCTGGCCTTTTTTTCCATAAAGAAATGAGTTAACGCCGGAATGTCAGATTTTCGCTGTCTCAATGGTGGAATTGTAATGGGGAATACGTTAAGTCGAAACCAAAGGTCTTCGCGAAACTCTCCACGACTAACCATTGCCGGCAAATCACGGTGAGTTGCAGTAATAATTCTAACATCCACAGGAATAGGTTGTGCCCCCCCCACACGTTCAATCTCTTTAGTTTGCAATACCCGCAGTAATCGTACTTGCGCCGAAAGGGGCAATTCGCCGATTTCATCAAGAAATAAGGTTCCCTTATTGGCCCGCTCAAACCGCCCCCGTTTTAATGCTAAAGCCCCGGTAAAGGCACCTTTTTCGTGACCAAAAAGTTCGCTATCGATTAGGTTTTCTGGGATGGCGCCGCAATTAAGCTTAATAAATGGCCCCTTGGCACGCGGCGACGAATAGTGGATAGCATTGGCAATAACCTCTTTACCGACACCAGTTTCACCCAACAGCAAAACCTGACTTTGCTGAGGAGCAATTTGGCGCACCATATCCATGACATATTTTAAACCAAATTCACTACCGATAATTTCATCCCCAGAGATACGGTGCAACTGACGACTAAGATACTGGTTATCGTCGGCCAGCATATCTTTAAGGCGCAAAACTTCTTGATGTTGCAAAGTGTTAGCCAATGCAATAGCGAAAGGATCGTGAAGTAACTTAACTAACCGAGCATGCTCATGATCATAGCGATCAAAATCTTTAGCAGTTAAAACGACGACACCAAGTCGCTGCTCATCTAACATTAACTTTAACCCCATAAATGACATATCCTGCTCTCCCATTGCCTGCCAAACAAACCGAGCAATGGGGTCATTTTCTGGGTGATTAATAATTTCTACTGGCTCTTTCCATTTATCATCAATTAGAGCCTGACTTGCTTCATACGGTAAAGGGATAGGTGCCTCTGTTCGTTTAAGTCCCGACATACCCACCGTTGCTACAGTTAAAATACTATGGGTTTGTTGATCATAAATGTTCATCGCAATGCTATCCACAGGGATATATTGCTGAAAAAACCCGAGACAGTCTGTCAGTACCTCCTGAATATCGAGACTACCGCAAATTTTTTTGGTCGCTTCGTGAAAAAAATCGGCATCATTAAGTTTCATCATCCATCCTCCAAACTATCGTATTTAGTATAAGTAGCAGAAAACTACCAAATAAGGAACCTAAAAGTACCATATTAGGTAGCCAACCTTAAGCCAATTCCATAAAGCACCGAATAATAGCGGTATTATTTCTTGGCACGACTCTCGCTAACACATTGGATGCAAACAACTGACACAACACAAACAAAAGGCGGGTAAATGTCAGAAAAAAAATTAGTAGAAGTAATCAGCGTCAGACTTTCTGAGCCAAGCCACAAGCAGACAGTCCTAGAAACTTTTAAACAGGTCAAAACCAATATAGACAAAGACCCAAACCTATCAAAACGAACCGAACTATATAACAACACGAAAAACGAAACTGATTGGTCCATTTACCTCCATTGGGAAAAACATGACCAAGCTCAAACCAAAACCATGCTGGGAATTAGTATTGCGGAAGAATTTAGGTCACTAGGACTAGTCAACCACTCCCTATGGCAAAAAAGTAATGACGAGACCAATCTATAAACCCACAAACTTAAACACCAAAAACAATAACCACATTAGCTGCTTAAAAGTGAGACCTACCA